>CAZTDA010000246.1:0-4143 GCA_964612155.1 uncultured Eubacteriales bacterium
AATCAGGTTGTGTTTGGACAGATTATGGGGCGTTTTTTACAAAGAGGTGAATCGAAAGATATAACACTTTATTTAAACGGAAAACCCTTTAAAGCAAAAATTTCGAATGTTGATTTTAATCCGAAATTTCGCAGAACGAAAGATACACTTCAAATTCGTTATCAGAGGAATGGCAACTTTGCCAAGACATTGCAGGGTTACTTTTTAAGAAGCTATAATTTCATAAAGAATGTTCGTGAAACAAGAGCCGCCAATGACCGCTCAATGATTCGTTTGCCGGAAGAGTATAAAGAATTTTTAGTAATTTATACAACAGAATACGATGATTCTTATATTCTTGAAACGATTTTAGCCGACGATATGGCATCGTTCAAACAAACCATTGCAGGCAAGCAAGAAAGAATGATAGAAACCGGATTTGATTATGAATTTGAAGATTTATCTGCTGGTGTAACGGAGGCAGAACGCACTGTTAAAATACGAAAGCTGAATAAAAAGATTGGTGATAACTTGAAGTTGTTATATGGTTATCACTGCCAGATATGCGGCAAATTAATAGGTGAAGAATGCGGTTCGCATATTGCGGAAGCGCATCATATTAATTATTTCATTTCAAGCCTAAATAATGATGCAAATAATCAAATGATTGTTTGTCCGAATCATCACAGTATTATTCATGATGTAAATCCGGTTTTTGATAGGAAACAATTAAGTTACATATATCAAAATGGTTTTGAGCAAAAATTGATACTAAATCAACATTTATAATATTGATTTTTTATTGGCAACTTTCTCACGAGGAAACTGCACTGCGGCTGAGTCGTAGCCCAACGCGCCGGCT
This sequence comes from uncultured Eubacteriales bacterium, assembly GCA_964612155.1. Taxonomy (GTDB): domain Bacteria; phylum Bacillota; class Clostridia; order Oscillospirales; family JAKOTC01; genus DAOPZJ01. Next base: position 842 of record CAZTDA010000246.1, read on the forward strand.
ACACCCCGCCTGGGTCTCCGCCTCGCGGCAGATTCGATGTATATGATTTATAGTTAAACTCACAAATCAGCAAAAAAATCTTTAAAACTTCCATCTTCGTTTCTTAAATATGTTATTATTAATTTATCATCAATATATACATCATTATATTCTAGTCCCCAGATTTTCAAAAAGGATGCCAAAATATGGGCATATTCATCATTTTTCCACTCTTTATATCCATGTCCCGATATATTATTTGCAATAATCAAATTTGGATCGAGATTTTCATCAAAGACAGTAATATTAAACGGATCCCGATAAAATAATGATGATATGTAAATAAACATCGCACTAAGTTCTGCAAATTGAATAGGATGCAATGTTTTTATCAATAACTCCCTCATATGCTTTTGTTCCATAAAAAAACCTTTATTATAACCGTTATCCATAAGGTGAGCAATGATCCCTATATCATTCATCCTAATACAAAATGTTTTAATGTAAGGATTATCGTAAGCCCAATATGGTTCGATCCCATCAGGATTAATTTTGAAAATTATAATGCTCCAAGGATTATTGACAAACGTAGTGTTTGATATCAATGATTTAAGAAATAGGTATTGCATTTCATGCTCTCTTAAATATTCGGCTTTATATATTGAATCACTATTAGGATTTGATAACTCAGCTTTAAGAGACAACTCTTTAAATAAAAAACCATATGACATCTTGTTTAGCCATTGGAATATAATTTTTTCATCAATTTTTACAAATTCATTGTACCCATTACTGACACCTTGTTCTATTGGGTTTTCGATATTTTTACTCATCGCATTATTACATTTTTTGCAACAAGGTATTTTTAAATCTTTATAATTAATTGATGTTCCATTTAATAAAATCAACTTCCTATTCCATAAATTGAATTTTCTTTGAAGCCATTTTGGAACCACATGCTCTTCTGAGTAGTTTATTTCATTTAATAAACACCCACATAAAAAGCAGTTTTCATATGAAAAGGTCATTTTCTCAAATGGATCAAAATAATTATCTATGCTGTTTTCCATAATCACACCAAATTTCCGTTTCATAGCCTTCATCGACTATATTCATAAATTATTATAGTATAAAATGTAATTTTTTACAATAGGATTCAATCGCTCGCCTTACTACAGTGATAAAGACAACAATAAAAACATGCCGAAGCGCGTTTTTATTGTTGTCTTTACTTATTGGACTTGAATTAGCACCCCGGGGTGATTTCTTTAACCACTCTTCACGCTTTCCTCACCCAAACAACCCGCGCCGACCGCGGCTGATCCAAATCAAAATATACGCCGCTTTTTAATTGCTTGCCGGAATATTTCTTTTGCTCCTGCATGTCCTCATCCGTCAACAGATAATCGAGTGATTCCTCTGCAAACGGCATCTTCACAAACAGATTTTTTTCCGGGCAGTTCTCCATCCGGAAGAGCTGCAAAACGCCTTCTTTGGCGTCGTTGTCGTAATAACAAAACGCCGTAAACCCGCTTTTATCCTCTTGGCTGTGCCACGGCGTCAGCACATAAAAGTCCTTGAGCAAAAACGGCTTGACCTTTTTCCACTCATCCAGTCCGAACCGCAGCATCCCGAAATCCTGATCCGGGTCTTGCACAAACTGCGAATCCACATTCAAAATCGGAAGATAAGATGCCCGCCAGGTGTATACGTCCGAAATCCCCGTTTGATCAAGCTGACGCTTTTTCTCTTTGGTGTTTGCGCCGCAAAACGGAATCCATTTTTCAAACGCCGTTGTCATCGAGAGGCGCAGTGCCGTCGTGGTTCTGTCGGCATCGCTGCGCAGCAGCGGAACGCCTCTGCGCATGGATTCCAGATCATTTCTGCCGCCGCCGCTCGCACACGAATCGACAAACCCGCACCCGCCGTGCCCGAGTGTACAGGCGATGATGTCGTCCCACAGCTGATAATGCGCCATCACCACCTTGCATTCGGTGATGCCGTGCCTGTTTTCGCCTTCGTGTTCATCCTGGAAGCGCCAACCTGCGTTTGGATTGCTGTTGTTATCCTCGCGGTACATGTCAATCCCGTTTTCACGCAGAATCTTGCAAATGCGCTGTGTCGTCCACTCCAAACACGCCGGAATGCCTATGTTGCTGACAATACCTTTGCTTCCGGGCACGCCGCTGACCGCCCACTTGGTATCATAGCCAAAGTTTTGTTCAAGAGCCTCGGGATCGGTGACGCGCTCCGGCTCAAACCACATAAGCGTCCTCATCCCGTTTGCCTTTGTAAAATCAATTGATTCCCGAAACGTCTTTCCCGGCCATTTCACCGGGTCAAGCTCCCAACTGCCGACCGTTTCCCACCAGTCCGTCTCCACGGTTTTCCCCTCGGAATCGGTATACCACCCCGCGTCGACCCAACGAAAATCTACTTGAACACGCTCGGCAAACATCTTTTCCAGCGAAGGCCGCCAGGTGGTGAACCGTTCCGAAATACTCCCGTCGGAATTCGGAAGCCCCGTATCGCTCGACAAACAGCAAGTCGAAAAGGGCTTGAGATCATCCCCCGCAGCGTTTTCTTTGGGCAGATTACATTCAATAAACCAGCTTCGCCAGTAATTAGCCGCAAAATTCTCATCTCTGACCGTGTACGGAGCCATCACAAACAGCGCGGTTCTGATTTTTTCCCCGGGCTTCAAATAAGTATTGATCTCGTTGGTCGAGCGCGCCGTATATTCAGTCGTAAACCCGTCGAAATCAAAATCCGCAGTCCAGGTGCCCGACCAACCGATTGCAAGCATCACACCCTCATCGCCGTATTCAAGGTTAAAATACGGGAAATTGATATGCGTCGGCCTTCCGCTGTTTGAGGCAAAATGCACCGGGATCCCTTCAAGATCATGCGAATACGGCCGGTAAAAGTTCAAATGGTCGCCCAAAATCCCTTTTAATACGGGCCTTTTTCCCTCAAAGCGTAAAGTGCTTTTCAGCTGTGCCAAGATCCCGCTGTTTTCTTTGCCCTTGTTTTCAAACCAAACCGTCCATTCAAATGCGCCGTGCGACGGATAAAAAGCGGTTTCGAGCGTAATTTGAAGCCCGTCGCGAAATTCAAAAACCACAACGGTTTTCTCTTTTTTATCCTCGACCGTAATCTCCCTGCCGATTTCCGTGAAATATTCTTTCGAAAATCCGTCATACTTCAAGCCGCCATACTCAAATGAAAACGGAAACGAAGCGAGCTCTTCAAGCATGGAGCGGTATGTTTTTTCCGCTTTCGGATTGCTATATATGTCCATATTAAAATCCTTCCGGCCTGAC
>CAZTDA010000247.1:0-4103 GCA_964612155.1 uncultured Eubacteriales bacterium
TAAGCGTCCGCAATTCCCCGAACGGCGGCGTCCATGGCATGGGTTCCGCCGTAATATAGGATGATTTTATTCATAATTTCCATAAGCACCACCCTTGAAATAATAATCAAATTCTACCATATTCCAATTCAAAAATAAAGTAAAACAACTCTTAAAGAAATTTATAAGCGCATATCAACCGTGAGACAAGCATACGCTTTGTTGAAACGGAGGTGGGCGACACGGACGCCTTTGAAAGCGCATCCCAAGCACTCGGCGGGCCTTTTTACACCATGCTGTCTTCGGTAGGGAAAATACAGCGCGCGCGAGCCACCGAAATTACATTGCGCAAAGACCGCTGTTTTTGCGTGAACAGCGAGCGCGAAACGGTTTTTTTCAGTAAGACGGGAAATTTGTGCAGTGACACTGCTTTTCAACTCTACAGGCCCACCGCTGCCGAGATGGAGGAATGCCTGTTTCGGCTCTGCGATTACTCCGTGCAAACCCACCGTGACCAGCTGTCACAGGGTTATATCACTGTCAAAGGCGGGCACCGCGCGGGTATTTGCGGAAACGCCGTTAAAGATGCGGCAGGGAAGATTATCAACTTCAGTGAAATTTCCACCATCCGGCTGCGCATTGCAAGAAACCTTGTCGGAGTTGCAGATCAACTGAAAGCGCATTTTTTGGATCCTAATGCGGACACGCTCCGCTCGCTTTTAATCGCGGGCGCACCCGGAACGGGTAAAACCACGCTTTTGAGAGATATGGCGAACGCGCTTTCAAACGCCAGATACGGGCGGTTTTACGCGATTTCTGCGGCGGACGAGCGCGGCGAACTCTCGCCGGAGGGGGTATGCTGTGATGTGATTCGAGGTATGCCGAAAGCCGAAGCCATTTTGCTTGCGGTGCGCAATCTCCGCCCCGATGCGGTGTTGTGCGATGAAATCGGTACCGCAGCCGAGTCAAACGCGCTGACGGAAGCCGTGAACAGCGGGGTGGCAGTTTACGCTTCAATTCACGCAGGCAGTGCCGAAGAATTGCTGTTAAAGCCGCAGATGCGTATTTTATCGGATAACCGAGTGTTTTCGAAAGCGGCGCTGTTGACAGGATATAACGAAAACGGGTATCGGGTTACAGTTGTCGATATGGAGGCGGTGAGTTAAATGCGACTTGCGGCAGCTCTGTTAATCTGCATATGTTCCATTTTGATCGGCTTTTCACAGGCGGCACGGTTAAAAAAACGCAAAAGCGCTTTGGAAGAATTTTTGCGTGTTCTGCTTGAAATCAAAGGGCTTTTGCACTATGAGCGCGCTTCTACCGACGCTATTTTTAATCGGATTGAGCAATTGCACCTGACGCACTTAGGCGCATTTTATGCAAAATGGAACACTCTTTCCAATCGTCATGATCCCTCAACTGCCCTAAAATCCGCAATATCCGAGCTGCCGGATTGTCTTTTAAAAAACGACCGTGAGTTATTTACTAAATTGGGCGAATTTATAGGCCGGAGCGACGCGCAAACACAAATAGAGTTATGTGAACAACTGCGGGAAAAGTGCAATGCTTTATTGGATGAGTATAAAAAAGAAAAAGGCAATTTGGCAGGACTGTATCAGAAACTGGGCGTTTTAATCGGGATCGGTGCAGCAATTTTAATTTTGTAATACATAAAACAGCTTGAGATTATATATGGGAAGGGAATGCAATGCTGGACATCAACTTTATTTTCAAGGTTGCGGCAATCGGTATCATCGTGGCGGTACTCAATATTATTCTCTCGCGATCGGGGCGTGAGGAGCAGGCAATGATGACCACGCTGGCGGGATTGATTGTGGTGTTGACGATGATTATGTACGAAATCAGCAATCTCTTTCGCACCATCAAATCGCTGTTCGGATTATGAGCATTGACATTATCACGGTCGCGCTGCTCGGCATGACAACGGCGGTGATCTGCGTGATTTTAAAGCAGTACAAGCCCGAATTCAGCACGGCGCTCGCCATCGGGTTTTCGGTCATTTTGTTGCTTTATCTGCTTTCGCGCATCACACCGATTGTAAAAGCGCTCGAGTCCTTGGCTTCGCAGAGCGGCATTCCGACCGAGTTTTTTTCCGCCGTCACCAAAGCGCTCGGCATCAGCATTTTGGTCGGGCTCTCGTGCGACAGTTGTGTCGACGCCGGACAAAATTCTCTGGCCTCCAATATCGAACTTGCCGGGAAAATCGCTATTGTTTTGCTTTGTATTCCTTTGATCGGTGAGATTGTGGAAGTGGTGAAAAAGCTGTTGGTATGAAAATGATTACGAGAAGTCAAAAAAAATGGGCGGCAGCGTTGACTTTCGCCTTACTGGTTGCTGTGAATCTATTCTGCTTTACAGCCGGTGCGCTCACCGATGAGGAATATAACCAACTGATAGACGAGCAATTGACCGAATTCGGAGCGGATGAGGTTGAACAGATGCCCGACGACCAAACCAAAGCGTTGTTGGAACAGATGGGGCTTAGTGAAATTGATCCAACGGAATACATGGATTTGCAGCCCGACAGCATGGCTGAGATCATTATGGCGCTGACAAAAAAGAGTTATCCCGCGCCGCTTGCCGCCTGTTTTGCCGTCTGCGCGGTTTTATTGATCGGTCAGCTGATGAACGGGCTGCGGCTTGAAAACCGTCCGGGATTTGAAAAGGCGTATCAGTATTTCGCCGTAGTTGCGGCGGCCTCGGCCATTTTAATTCCGCTCGTCAATCAGCTCAGCAAATCGGTCGGACAGCTCGAAGAGGCGTCTGTGTTTATAACCGGATTTGTCCCGGTATTTACAGTGGCTGTCTCCGCCTCGGGGCAGCCGATCTCGGCCACGGTCAATGCCGCAGCTTTACTTGCCGCAGCCGAAATCGCAGTTTGGCTGGTTAGAACTGCCGTACTTCCGGCCTGTGGAATTTTTGCGGCGTTCGGCGTGGTCGGGGGAATTACGGACAGCGCCGATTTAGAAAAGCTGTCGGGCTTTTTTAAGGGGTTGGTCGTGTGGCTGCTGGGTGCTGCGGTCACGGTTTTGGTCGGACTGATGTCTTTGAAGTCCTATTTGACTTCCGCTGCGGACTCTGTGACCATCAGAACCTTGAAAATGCTGGTATCGGGGTCGGTGCCCATCGTCGGCGGAGGGCTTTCGGACGCGGTCTCCTCGGTGGTCTCCTGTTTTTCTTTGATTAAAAATGCTTTTGGATTTTTCGGCGTCGCCGCTGTGATTTTATGCGTTTTGCCCGATCTCATCTCGGTTACACTGTGGAAATTAGCGGTTGGCTTATGTTCGGCGTTGGCTTCCTCGACCGGTCAAAAAGGAGTGGCAAAGCTGTTGAAGACGCTGGGGGATATGCTGTCGATTGTAATTGCGGCTATGGTGTTGACGGCGCTTGTCTTTATTGTCGGAATTACGGTCATGATGAAGACCTACGGAGGCATATAATGATGCTGAAGAACTGGTGCATCGGCCTTTGCGCCGGGGGGATTTTTTGCTCGATCATCCAATTGCTCTCGCCCACCAAACGCACCGAGCGGGTGATGCGGTTTGCCTGTGTGCTGCTGTTTTGTCTGTGCTTTTGCCTCCCTTTGATCGGCGCAAAGCTGCCCGAAATAGATTTTGAAGCGCCGAAACTTACAAGCTCACCTACCGGTTATTCTTATAATGATCTGAATGGCGGCGTGGAATTTTTGATCATGAAAAAGCTGACTGCAGCAGGTATAAAGGCGAAAAGCGTGACAGTGGATGTGGAAAGCGAAAACCCGAAAGCGGTGGTGGAAATCAGCCGGTCACAAACGACGGCATTTATTTTGATTGAAAACTGCATTAAAGAGAATTTTAACATGCAAACAGAGATAATCGTCACGGATTGAGGTGGTAATTTGTCCGTCATTGAAAAGTTTATGGAGCGCTTCGGCAAAGATAAAAAGCTGAGAACTGCCGTGATCATTTTGCTGATCACAGCGGCGGTGCTGCTTGTGTTTTCCGAAGTGATTAAAACGGCTGCACAAAATGCACAAACCGATACTTTCTCGGAATATACGCAGACGCTGGAGCATAAAGTTAGTGACTTGCTCAGCCGAGTCGACGGTGTCGGCCGCATCGATG
>CAZTDA010000248.1:0-4095 GCA_964612155.1 uncultured Eubacteriales bacterium
GCTGCCTCCCCGGCTGCAAGCTTTTTGCGGAAGCTGTAATACTCACCGTTATGCTCATATTTTTCTTCGCATCCGTCCAGCGTGATTCTTTGATATTGCTCGGGGTTCGGAATAAATACAGTGATGTCCTCAGCGTCGTCCGGTGAGAAATTCACGATCAGCACGATGTCTTTTTCGGCGTCGGAAAACACCTCGGGGAACAGATAGGTCCCGCCGACCACGCAGGGCACCGTCGCTTTACAGGAGGCGATTACACCGAACAGGATATCGCGGTAAACCGGCGTCAAAAGGACGGTTGGCATTGTATCGGGCGACGAGAACGGAAAAACCAGACATTTGGATCCGGTCAGCGCAATGCCGTTGCCGACCGCTTCGCCCATATAATTCTTGGCTTCGGTGATCAGATAGGGTCTTTCGCTGTATTTGATATTAAAATAACTGTCGCCGACGCCGACTCTGGCTTCGGGGATGGCGGCGTATTCGACATCGTTGACAACCTGATGCCAGATCGCGGGGCCCGCATCGCCGCTCTGCCGTTTGCAATCGGTGATCAAAGCAACCTTTCCAAGCCCCATTTCGAACAGGGTGTTTGCCGCTTCGCCGTCGAGCAGCACAAAATTGTGCGCAAACAGCTTTTTGATTGCGTCAGCGGACAGAGAACGGAAATATTGCCCCGAGACAGCGACAAATTCGCCGCTCAGTTCGGCGGTTTTTTTATAATGACACGGGATTCCGTAAGCAGAAAAAAACGAGAACCAGAAGGACTCGTCGGGATAAAGTTCCTCCATCCTCTTACCCTTTTGGGTGTGCAGCGAATAGGAGGCCTTTTCGCAAATCGGAACGCAGACGCCTTTGCGCTGCATATTTTTAAGCCCGAGGGCTGAAATGTGATCTAAAACCGGTTTGGTCTGTGACAAAACCTTGTCGTAGCCGTATTCCTTGATGATGACGTCGCCCATCATGTCAAACAGATTTAAGGTCATGCCGTCCGCCGGCAGCAAAACCGAGGTGAGGAGCTGTGCGCTGACCATGGCGCGGGATTTGACAAAACGCCCGTGCGGCCAACCCTCAAGTTCGGGATAAATTAAGGTCTCGGGCGGGACATCCGCGACGGTTTGGCAGGAATGAGCGCAAAAATTCCACAGGTACTGCGCCATTGTGGCGTCCTGATAAGACGGCAGATGGGGGCGGCTGACCGGGGTGTTTTCACCGGCAAGACCGCGCAGAATGCCGCTCCAGTCGCGGCCTTCGGCACAGTGGACTTTGGGCGAAGAGCTCATCAAACCGACTTTGGTCTCGGGGGAAACCGCATGCACGGCAGCGCCGATTTTTTCGGCCAAGCCCCGCATGGTCTCACGCGAGACATCCAGCCAGATTTTGCGATAAGGGTGCGGTTCGCCGGGAGCAAGCACACCCGCGACGAATTCTTCACGGGTCAATTGTTTCCCCGCTCTCTTTGAATACAGTGCCATATGCCGCTCACAGAAGCACCCACCCCATTGTAAGGGCGTGTGGTTGTGCAGACGGAAATCGTCCTCGACCCAGATGGTGTCGGGTAGGATTGTGGCGTAATAGGCGTACATCTCGCATAAATATTTTTGAAATTCCGGATCGGCGGGACAGGCGACCGCAGAGGCCTTTTGCCCCCACGGGTCAACCATTGTATTGAAATTATTAAAATCCCACAGCTTACGGCCTCGGTCGGCGTGCAGCGTCGTGATCCAAGGGTTGATCGAGGTTTTAACCCCGATTTCGGCGAGCTTCGCCCCCGCCCTTTGGATGGTCTCAAGCCAAGGTTTTGTTTGTTCGATCGAAATATGACCTTGATTGAGCTGTTCGCAATTGAGGTGGAACATCACATTGTCGATTTTTGCGCTTTGGCAGAATTCCAACAGCCGAGAAACGGCCTCCTCTTCATGAAAGCCCGGAGCGACACCATAACGCAAAATGTATTGATAACCCATATTGATCCCGCTTTTTTCGATTTATTTGATCTCGACGATCTGGTGGCAGGTGAATTTTTCGACGGTATAACACAAACCGCCGTTTTGATAATTAAACGGAATCGCTTTTCCTTGCGGCTGTAAAACGACCGATTTCGGGGCTTTATCTGTCTTAATCTCGACGGTGGTGTCGCAGATGGGCAGCAAATCCTCAATGATTTCGGTGTTGGTGCCGCGCACGGTGGTGTGCGCAAACAACAGATGATTGATTAACGCATCGCCCTTTTTGCGCAGGGTGACCACACCGCGGTCGGGCAGATTGGTTTTAAGGGTCTTTTCATTTCCGATTAAAGCATCAATCGCGGCGACGACCAATTCTTTGCACTGTAACGCGCCTTTGGTGGCATAATCGGAGAAGATTTCCCAGCCGATATAAGCGGTATTCTTGGTGAGCGCTGCGCCGGGGCCGACATTGACGGGGTCGTTGGGGGTGTGGGCGTGGGAACAGAAATGCGCCGCGGTTCGGTTGAAGTAGGGATTTTGAACAGCGGCGAATTCGGTCGCGCCGGTCAGTTCAAACTGATGGTTTTTACCGTACATCAACAATACGCCGTTGTTGGTTTTGAGCCGGTCGTGGCTGTTGAGATAAGTCGGGGAGAATTCGTTCTCACCGAGGTATTTTACCCCGAGATCAACAGCGAATTCATCTTTATCGACGGCCAAACAGCTTGTGCCCGAAGCCAATAGCTTTCCGCCGTTTTTAAGATATTGATTCAACTTTGCCGCGACCGCTTTTGTCACTCTGCCGCAGTCGGGCATCACAAGCAATTTGTATTTTGAAAAATCCTCTTCGGTATCGATGACGCTGTAGAGATATTTGCCCTCAAGCAGCATCCGATTTGCGCCGATATCGGCGGTGCGCACAATCTCTTTTCCCGCTGCGACGCCGACGGCCTCGGAGGAGAGCAGCGCGACATCAGCCACCGCACGGGTGTCCTTGAGCCACGGCTCTTTTTCTTTGAGCTCTCCGTAAGCAGCACCGATTAGTTGATAGGTGGTCATGTCCATTTTTGCGAGCGGGTGCAGCTGATCGCCGACCGAGCTGCCCGCGCCGAGCGCCGCCGAGAGCGAGGTCTCGTAACGCAGGGCGTTGGGATGCTTAAAGCCGCCGAATTCGCCCCAGCTCTTGTGGAACTTGCCGGTCATGCCGAGGTATTCCTTGCCCAGTGTCTCGGAGTAGAGTGCCGAGAACGGGAAATCGTCATATCCCCAGCCGCCGGTGGGCAGCGATTCGAGTTCGAGGTGGGTTTGAAAATCCGCCAAATCGCGGCGTCCGCAGTGCAGATGGCCGAAGTTATGGAAGACGGCAATGTTTTTATCGACCGAATCAATGGTCTCACGCACTTTGCGCGCATAAGCAGCATAGACATCCTCGGCCTGTTTCATCACGTCGTCGGGATTGGTGACGTCAAGGCCTTTTTTCTTCATATCCAACCGGCAGCGGCTGCAATAGCAAGGCTTTGGCGCGCAAATATCCAAAAAGATTTCGACCGGGTGATAACGTTCGGCTACTTCATGTATCTGTGCCAAAAGCACATCCATATAGTCGGTATTAAAGCACATCCAATGATAACCCGGCAGGTCAAAGCTCTTACCGAACATCAAGCTCTCGTCGGCGTTGCGCGCCAGCCACTCGGGATGCCGTACCGCTTCTTTTTCGTCCAGTCCCGCCGAGATATAAATGGGGGTGCGCACATCGATTTCTTTGCAGGCCTCGAGCTGCGCGCCGAGCAGGTCAAACTTGAGCTTAGGGTGCATGATGTTAGCCTTGGTGGGATGATAGCACCAACCGTGATGGCATTTGGAAAACAGTGTGATCGAATCGACACAGCCGACTTTTAACGCCTCTTGAAACTGTTTTTTGTCGAACTGACTCCCGACATCCGGAACACATTCGGATGTGTGAAAATCGAGGTGAATCTGGCGAAATCTCATGATTATATGATCCTTTCTTTTGGTTGACAATTGTTCTTCATCTTACTTTAGCGAATAATTTTTCATTACTTTGTTTAAATCGCAAAATCTGGTTTTCTGTGAGATTTTTTAATTCTTTATAATCTGCAAACTTAGTTATTATAGAGATATCAGAATG
>CAZTDA010000249.1:0-4077 GCA_964612155.1 uncultured Eubacteriales bacterium
GAGATAGCCCAACACATCCAGGTTGAGGTCAATCGGCTGACAGATTTTTAATATGTCTTTTTTGCCCATCTTTTGGCTGTCGGCATTTAAAATAATCGCCACCGTGCAGTCAAGACGTCCCAAGTTCAGCACGTTATAAATCTCCATGGCACGCCCGGCCTTGATATGGTCGAGCACGATGCCGTCGGTAATCGGATTGACAATCAAAATAGTACCTCCTTTTTATAAAGAAAAGTTAACAGTTTGCAGTTGACAGTGAAAAGTGACAAACCCATTGGGAGTTAACAGTGCACAGTTTGTAGTGAGCAGTTGCGGTGTTAAATTCATTTTCCGGACCTGTCACTGTACACTTTTAACTGCCAACTGTTCACTTTCATAAACCCAACAACTTTAGTATCAACGCCATTCTCACATATTTTCCGTTCAGCACCTGCTTGAAATAGCAGGCGCGGGGGTCGTCGTCGACCTCGACCGATATCTCGTTGACGCGGGGCAGCGGGTGGAGGATAACGAGGTCTTCACGTGCTTTTTCGAGTTTTTGAGATGTCAAAATATAAGTATCTTTGAGACGGACATAATCAGCCTCGTTAAAAAATCGTTCGCGCTGCACGCGCGTCATATAGAGCACATCCAGCGTGCCGATCACGCCCTCCAAGTCAACGGTCTCGAGATATTCGATGTGGTTTTTTTCGAGCACTTCCTGCCGCAGATATTCGGGGATCGTCAGTTCCGGCGGGGAGATTAAAACAAACTTGACATTCGGATAGCGCGACATTGCCCCGATCAGCGAGTGCACCGTGCGCCCGAATTTCAAGTCACCGCAGAGTCCGATGGTCAGCGTGTCGAGCCGCCCTTTTTCGCGGCGGATGGTCAGCAGATCGGTCAGGGTTTGCGTCGGGTGGTTATGCCCGCCGTCTCCGGCGTTGATCACCGGAACGCCCGCTTTTGATGCAGCCACGAGCGGCGCGCCCTCTTTGGGATGGCGCATGGCGATGATGTCGGCGTAACAGCCAACTGTACGCACAGTGTCGGAAACACTTTCGCCCTTGGAGGCCGAGGAGCTGTTCGCCTCCGAAAATCCGAGTACATTCCCGCCCAATTCGTACATTGCCGCTTCAAAGCTCAACCGCGTGCGGGTCGAGGGCTCGAAAAACAACGTCGCCAACTTTTTACCGTGACAGCGCTCGGCATAAGCCGCCGGATGTGCGATGATGTCATCGGAAACATCGAGCAGATTCTCAATCTCTGCGGTACAAAGGTCTAAAATATCAATCAAACTGTTCATTTTTTGCCTCCGATCCAACTCTCATCGGCCGGGTTGTCACGAAACGCCAGTAATCGTGCGATGTCCTCGGTTGCGATATATTTCCCCTTTGCGGCGACCATGGCGATTGTGTCAAAGTCGACCAGTGACACGTTTTTCAGCTCCGCTTCGGCCAATTTATCCGTACCCTTTTTCATTCCGTAGGTAAAAATGCTTGCGATTCCGAGCACTTGCGCGCCCTCGTCCCGCAACGCCTGAGCCGTCTCAATCGCGCTGCCTGCGGTCGAGATTAAATCCTCGACGACGACCACTTTTTGCCCCGGAAGAAGCCGCCCCTCGATTTTGTTGTTGCGCCCGTGGGTCTTGGCCTCGCCGCGCACATAGCCCATCGGGAGTCCTAAAATATGCCCGGCAATGGCGGCATGGGCGATTCCCGCGGTGCTGGTGCCGAACAGTGCCTGTGCATCGGGGTAATTTTCTTGAATCAACTCGGCCAGTGCTTGCTCGACCTTGACGCGCACTTCGGGTGCGGTTAAAATCAGGCGGTTGTCGCAGTAGACCGGGCTTTTAATGCCGCTGGCCCAGATAAACGGCTCGTCGGGTCGAAAAAATACCGCCCCGATCGACAGCAGCCCGCGCGCGATTTCCTCTTTATTGATCTTCATATTCCCCTCCAACGGATTATTGCAAAAAGTCGCGTTTGCAGCGCCGCCAAGCCGCCGCAGGATCGTCCGCATTGGTGATGGAGCGCCCGACGACGATAAAATCCGAACCGGCAGCCCGTGCGCCCGCCGGGTCCATGATACGCACTTGGTCGCCCTTCGCTTCTTCGGCAAAACGGATACCGGGGGTCACGGTTAAAAACCCGTTTCCGCAGGCCGCATGTACCTCGGCAGCTTCAAGCGGAGAACAGACCACGCCGTCAAGCCCCGCCTCCTTGCAGTGTTTTGAATATCCGATGACGACTTCCGGCAACGTGCGCTCGATATAGAGTTCCTCGCGCATACTCTCCTGACTGGTCGAGGTCAACATCGTCACGCCGATCAGCAGCGGACGCGGCCCCGAAAAACCATTCAGCCCGTCGAGCGCGGCCTCCATCATGGCGCGGCCTCCGCCCGCATGTAAGTTAATCATATCCGCACCGAGTTCCGAGAGCACGGTCATTGTCTTCTTGACCGTGGTCGGGATGTCGTGCAGTTTCAAATCGAGGAAAATCCGGTGTCCGCGCGCTTTTAAAGCCCGTACAATGGCGGGTCCCTCGGCATAAAACAGCTCCATGCCGATCTTGACATAGGGCCGCTCGTTGCCGAAGCGGTTTAAAAAAGAGATGGTCTGTGCCGTGCTGTTGAAGTCACACGCGATGATGATGTCTCTGTTCATAGCCAATTCTTCCTTTCGTACATTCAACATGAAAACTCATGTTGCTTTACCGATGATATCTATGAGCCGTTCGATCCGGTATTTCTCCATGACCGACGGCAGGTCTGCAATGATTTTCGGGCAGATGAAGGGATCGATCAGATTTGCCGAACCGATCTGCACCGCGGTTGCCCCCGCGAGCATCATCTCGATCACATCCTCGGCGCTGGAGATGCCGCCCATTCCGATGATCGGGATTTTGACGGCCCTGTAGACCTGATACACCATCCGCACCGCCACCGGGAATACCCCCGGCCCCGAGTAACCACCTGTGATGTTGGCTAAAATCGGCTTTTTGCGATTCAGGTCAATCCGCATTCCGAGTAAAGTATTAATCAGCGAGACCCCAGCCGCTCCCTCGGCCTCGACTGCTTTTGCGATCTCGGTGATGTCGGTGACATTGGGCGTGAGCTTGATAAACACCGGCTTTTTCGTCACGTCTTTGATGGCTTTCGTGACCTGTGCCGCCGATTTAGGATCGGTACCGAAAGCAATCCCGCCGCCGTGGACATTCGGGCAGCTGATGTTGACTTCCAAAATGCCCACCTGTTCTACTGCGTCAAGCGCTTTGCAGCAGTAGACATATTCGTCAATTGAAAACCCGCTGATATTGGCGATGACGGGCTTTTTGTATACATTAAAAAGTTTCGGCAGTTCCTCGGTGATCACTTTTTCGACGCCCGGATTTTGCAACCCGACCGCGTTTAACATGCCCGCAGGACATTCTGCAATCCTCGGCCCCGGATTGCCGAAGCGCGGTTCTTTGGTAGTGCCTTTGAAAGAGATCGACCCGAGGATATTAAGATCATATAACGGCGCATATTCCGCGCCGAATCCGAACACGCCGCTGGCCGGGATAATCGGGTTGTCGAGCCGCAGCCCTGCGAGATTTACGCGCATGTCTACCATAATAAGTCCTCTTTTTTCAGCACAGGCCCGTCCTTGCAGATGCGTTTTGAACCGCTCTTGGACTCGCAGCTGCACCCCATGCACGCCCCGAATCCGCAGGCCATACGCGCTTCAAAGCTCAGTTGCCCGTCGGTCGGGCAGGCCGCAAAGACCGCTTTCAACATCGGCTCGGGCCCGCATGCGCAGTAATCGGTGTAACCCGAAAGTTCACGAATCGCATCGGTGACAAAACCCTTTTGCCCCAGTGTGCCGTCGACTGTGGTGACTTTTACCGGTACGCCCAGCGCCTCGAAGTCATTGATCAACATTGCGTCTTGTGCGCCGTTAAAGCCCAACACCGCAAGCGGCTTTTTGCCCTGTGCAATCAATGCTTTTGCCAATCCGTAAAGCGGCGGCGTGCCCACACCTCCGCCGACTAAGAGCGGCTTTTTTCCGCAGCGGTTTGTGTCAAACCCGTTTCCGAGCGGCAGCAATGCCGATATTAT
>CAZTDA010000250.1:0-4076 GCA_964612155.1 uncultured Eubacteriales bacterium
GGTCACGATACCGCTGTTTTTCTTAATGATCAACGTGGCGGCGGACAAAGCCGATCTGGCGTGGCAATCGATTTTGGAAGCGATTATCCGCAATTTGTACGGAACAAGCGCGATATTCACCATGATCGCATTTTCGCAGAAGTATTTGAATCGTGGCGGAAAGGTTTTAAATTATCTAAATCAAGGAGCTTTTCCGATTTACATCTTCCATCAATCAGTGATGATGGTGATTGCGTATTTTGTGGTGCAATGGCAGATCGGCGTCGGGTTGCAAGTGACTTTGATATCGGTGCTTTCGCTGATTGCATCGGTGGCACTGTTTGAAGTGTCCCATCGGTTTGCATTGACACGGTTTATTTTGGGGATCAAGGCGAAGGAATCATAAAAAATAAATTTCGCATTCCATAAAAATACAAAATATTGACAGTATAAAAATCCGGGTCTATAATAATACCGGAACGTGTTATGGAGCGGGAGAAATTAAATGAGAACTTATCTATTGACCGGCGGCAGCGGATTTTTGGGCAGCATTATGAAACAGCAGATCATCGACAGAGGGGATGTCTGTGTCAGCATTGATTTGCAGCCGGACGATTACACGCACGAACTGTTTGTGTTTTTTAAAGGCGATATTCGGGACAAGGTGTTGATGGAACGCATCTTTAGCAAATATCAATTCGACGGTATCTTCCACTTTGCTGCGTTGCTTGCACATGTGAAAAAGGATTTGGGTGATCTTTGGTCTTCGAATGTGGACGGCACAAAAAGCGTGCTTGATTTTGCAAAACAATATCATGTACATAAAATCATCTTCACTTCGAGCAATTGCCTATGGGGGAAAAATTTTGACGAGCCGGTGACCGAAGACGAAACCCCCGACCCTATTGAGATTTACGGAAAATCAAAGTTGGAATGCGAAAAGATTTTGCTTGAAGATCAATCGGATGTAAATTCTGTTATTTTTAGATGTCCGACCATCATTGACGAAGGGCGGCTCGGGCTGCTTGCGATTTTATATGAATTTATTGATGAAAACAAAAAGCTATGGATGGTCGGCAACGGCAACAACAAGTATCAATTTATTTATGCAAAGGATCTGATTAACGCCTGTTTTATGGCGCTCGATTATCCACAGAGCGATGTGTTTAACATCGGTTCGGACAATGTTAAGACATTTAATGAAGTTTACACCTACGTGATACAGCAATCCGGTTCAAAATCAAAATTGGCGCACTTCCCCGCCGGGATTGCCATTTTCGGCATGAAGCTGTGTTTTGCGCTCGGTCTCTCGCCGCTTGGTCCTTATCAATATAAAATGCTCTCTTCTTCATTTGTTTTTAACACAGACAAGATTAAGAGAAAGCTCAAGTTTGCTCCGACGCTGACGAATGAAGAAATGCTGCTGCGTTCCTATGAATATTACCATGAAAACCGCCGGGAGATTGAAAGCAGAAAGGGCGTCTCCGCTCATCGACAAGGCGCGAAAATGGGTATTATCAGGTTGATCAAATGGCTGTCATAAATAAAGAAAAATTCACCGTGTTTTTTATTAAAAATGAAAAAGCGGTTAAATGGATTACTTTTTTTCTGTTTGCTTGCTTGTCTTGTATTGTCGGCGCATTCCATGAACCGTGGGCTGACGAAGCGCAGTCGTGGCTGATTGCAAGGGACACGAACCTGAAAGAGCTGTTTCAAGTCATGTCCTATGAGGGCAGCCCCGCTCTATGGCCGATTGTTATAAAGTTTTTTATATTTATCGGGCTGCCGTATCGCTTTGTTTTTGTTATCCCGATTTTATTTTCATCTGTTGGCGTTTGGCTGCTTATTTTTAAATCAAAACTGCCTTTATATTTTGCGATAATTTTACCGTTCACTTACTATCTTTTTTACCAGTATACGGCTGTCGCGAGAAGTTATTGCCTGATCTTGCCCTGTATAGAATTGATTGTCCTTGCATTTCCGAACCGATTAAATAATCCATATATATACGGGATGCTGTTGATATTGTTTTCAAGCATTTGCATTCACACGGCGCTGTTATCGGGAATTTTATTTTTATTATTTTGCATCGATATTATTAAGAACTTAAAGCACGCCGATAAAGGACAAAACATCAATGCGCTTCTTGCTGCCATCGTCGTGATTTTATCGTATCTTTCTACAATTTTGTATATCAAACCGCCGGAAGATTATTCGTTTCCGGCGTATTTCACGATCAACATTAAAAACATTCTTGAGAATTTTACAAATATTTTCGGTAATTTGTTAATTTACAATGCAATAACCGCGGTTAATTTAGTTGTTATGGTTGTTATGATTGTTGCTTTCTTGTTATTTAACAAAATCTCATATCGGTTTATTTTGATCTCATCGACTGTTTGGATTTTTTTATCGGCTTTTTATTTTAACCAATGGCATCTGGGGATCATATTATTGAGTTTCCTTCTTGCGTTTCAATTATATCCCCCAAAACCGAGGTTGAAGCCGATGTTGGAGAAATACAAACCCTTATATAGAATCGCGATCGGTATTTTTATTTTTGTGCACTTTCTTTGGAGCGCGAATGCAGCGATTTACGATATCTCACATGCTTATACTGGCGCAAAAGCGGCTGCCGTATTCATTAGGGAAAATCATTATGATCAACAAGTGATTTATGGCATGGGTTATAACGTGACGGCACTTGAACCGTATTTTAATTCAAATATCTATAAAAACCGAACAAAAGGAAATGCATATTACATTTGGAGCGAGGAAAACGGGGACTTGACAAATGAGCAACTTGTGTCCGACTTGCCGCCGGTTTTGGTTTTTTCGGAATTTGAAAAAGAGAAATACGCCGAAATTGAAGAGATCATATCGAAATTGGGATATCAATGCTATAAATTTGACGGCGCGTCATTTATCAAAACAGATGTTTATGAATCGCAAACGTATCTTGTCTATGTGAATACACAAAGAATGAACAAGCAATAACCTTATCACACGCGTGTCGGTAGTATTTCAAGCCAGTAACCGTCGGGGTCTTCGATGAAATAGAGACCCATCGCGGGGTTTTCATAACAGATGCAGCCCATTTGCTCGTGGAGTTTATGGGCGGCGTCGTAATCGTCAACTTGAAAAGCCAGATGAAATTCGGACTCGCCGAGGTCGTATTTTTGCGGGTGGTCTTTGAGGCAGGTTAATTCCATTTCAAACGACGATTCTTTATTTCCGAGAAAGGCGATGGTAAAGTTATCGGTTGTCTTACGGCGCAATTCAGTGAGCCCGAGCGCCTTTTCATAAAACGCTAGCGAAGCGTTTAAGTCGCTGACATTGTAATTTTCGTGGATCATTTTGAATTTCATAAAAGCAAATCCTTTCGAAAAGTGTCCGTTTAGGTCTCGGGGCTTTTGATGATGCTGTTATATTGGGGATATTCGCGCATAAAGCGGTCGATAATGGCGGGCTTTTTCCAGTAGTGCATCGGATAGACGCATTTGGCATCGGCGGTTGTAAGAAAGTAGAGCATCCCGTCGGCATAGTGATCTTCCTGACGGGGATCGAGCATGACAAAAGCGAGATCAATTTTCCGGTCTTTGAGTTTGTCGATTTCGTGGCGGTAGCTGCCGCGCATCTGTTTGTTGTCGTTATCGGGTTCGCCCACCCAATACCAATCGTTGAGGTCACCCGCGTGATAGATTACACCCTCGGCGGTGGTGAGCAAAAAGGCGACGCCGCTGTCGGTGGATTGCAAAGTCTCTAAATGTTCGCCGTGCGGCAGTTCATATGCCATATTGGAGTTAGCTTTTAACACATCGATGTCTTTGGGATACTTTTTCTCGGGAATGTCTTTTGCAAGCACCGCGAAAATATCTTTTAAACCCTGTTTTTGCAGAATATCGAAAATCTTTGGATTATAATGATCGGGGTGAGCGTGGCTGCTGAACACAACGACGAACTTTTGCTTGTCGAGGTGCGGGAGGTCTTCTTGATAATAGTCAAAAATATAGTAACTTACCGCTGTCTCAACCAGAAACCCGCTGTGAAAAATATAGTGCGCGGTCAAACAATCACTTCCTTTGATGAACTCTCCA
>CAZTDA010000251.1:0-4067 GCA_964612155.1 uncultured Eubacteriales bacterium
TGAGTACACCCGAAAACGGATAGGTCTCATGTTTAAAGCCCCAGTAAATCTGCGGGCAGAGATAATCGACATACCCGAAGGAGCTGCCCCAAAGCGCGACATTGGCATACATTGTTTCCATGACGCGACTGATGTTTCCCGCAGGGCTGACACCGAACACAACGCCTTTCGAAACGCACAGTTCATGCACCTGCACCAGCAGCTTGTCGACATTTTGTCTGCGCCAATCGGCAAGCGGCAGCAACCCGCCGTCGTGTTTATAAGTGTTGTAAGAGACCGCGTCAAAACCGGCGTCGGTCGTGGGATAAAAATAATCGTCAAAATGGACGCCGTCGACGGCATAATTACTAAGCATTTCGGCGATTCCGGCGGTCAATAAATCGCGCACGCCCTGTTCGGCGGGATTATAATAAAGTCCCTTGCCGGTGGAAAGCACATAATTGTCGTTGGAACTGTCATTGTCATTCCAATAAATAAAAGCGGGATTATTGGTGGACAAGGCGTTGATTTTGTCCGAAAGCGTCCAGATTCGGTAAGGGTTCCACCACGCGTGCAGCTGAAGCCCGCGTTTGTGCGCCGCGCTCAACGCATAGGCCAGCGGATCATAACCGGGGTCAATTCCCTGAATCGGGTCGCCGCTCGGGGTCTTGTATCCGATGCGGTGCGTAAAAGGGAAAATCTTCGACGGATACATGGAATCACCGAAGGAGTGAACGTGAAAGAAAATCGCATTAAAACCGATGGCCTTTGCCGAGTCAAACATGGTGTCGATGCGCGTTTTATATTCGTTATAATCGGTGATGTCGGACAGCTCGTAAAACGAGATCCAAACACCGCGCATCTCGCCGAGTTCCGAAAAGGGCGGAACCGACTGCGCGCTTGATGTCGCAGCAGAACTGGAAGCCACGGATTGTGCCGCAGATGAAGTCGGCTGCGAGGAGGCGACGGGCTTGCTCGATGTTGTCTCGCTCGATTTTGCCTCACTCGGTTTTGATTGTGTTGAAGAAGTAACTTTTGAGGAACTTGCTTTTGATGATTTTGTCACGGAGCTTTTTTCAACAGACGAAGGTTGTGAAGACGGTACACTTGAAATTACGCTCGATTCGGCAGAGCTCACTGTTGAATTTTCGAAAGCCGGGGTAATCACCGGAACAGCAGGAGAAATCGGCGCATTCCCGCCGACCGAATTAAACGAACCGGAGGCAGGTGCGCAGCCAATCAGGAACATAAGCACAATCAGAATCGAAACAATTTTTTTCATTTTCTTTGTCAATTCTCCAAAAAATCTCCGTTACCGTTTGATTATACCAAAGTCCCCGTAACGGTACAATCGCAAAAATCAGGAAATAAGCAAATATCAGACGAGCGCGAGAATTTCGTCCGCCTTTTCCACAATTTTATCGGTACCGGCCAATTCCAGTTCACCCGGCTCGGAGAAGCCCCAGCGCACGCCCACGGAATAAAATCCGCAGTTTTTGGCGAACGCGGTGTCAAACTTGGAATCACCCACCATCACGCAGTCGGCAGCCGACAAGTGATATTTGTCCATAATGTATTGCCCGAGCTCGGGGCAGGGTTTGGGCGGAAGGTGTTCCATCTGCCCCAGCACATCGTCAAACAACCCGGTAAAGAGCTTGTCTGCAATGATTTTGGTGTAAGCATCGGTCTTGTTGGAAGCGATAATCAACAAACAGCCCATTTTTCGCAGTGTTTTGAGCAGGTCGATCACACCATCATAGATGGTTGTCAAATCAGCCAGATGATTTTTATAATATTCGCCGTAGGTGTTTTTTATAACCGAAAACTCCTCGTCGGTGACAACGTGGGGCAGATTGATGTTGCGAATAAAATCGTCCAGTCCGTGGCCTACATGATACCGAATTTCCTCAAGGGAGCGGGACGGGAGATTCACGGCGTTAAAGGCCCTGTTTGCAGCCATTTGAATATCGGGTAAAGAATCGATCAGGGTACCGTCAAGGTCAAAAATAAAGGTCTTCATCAGTTGCATGAACTCCGTGTTTTAAATTTATCGACAAAATCGAACAAATTCTGTCAAAAAAGATTATACCACAACAGCGCCCTTTTGCATAGTGTAAAATTGTTTGTTCTTCACGTGTTTCGTTGTAAAACAGAATTTTTTATGTTATATTGTCTGGCAGAAGAATACCAAATCTTTGGGGGAGGATTTTTAAATGCTGAGCAAACAGAGACCGGTTCGCGTCAAACTCGAACTCGGCGATCCGGTCATCATCGCACAAGCGCCGCCGCTTCCGTCCGATCAGGACAACTGGGGCATCTTCCAGTTCCCGTTGGTCGAAGCGCTCAACGGCAAGCTTTATTGCGAATACCACATCGGCAAGGACTCCGCACTTACTTACGGCAAGCCCAAAGGTCATGCAGTCAGCACCGACGGCGGCATCACATGGCGGGAATGCGAAAACCCCGGCGGCGGCGTGCCCATTTCGGGCGGGCGGTATCTGCGTTATAAAGCGGCAACAGCCCTTCAGCTCACCGACATCACACTCCCCGAACAACCCGATGATTTTTTGGTCTGTTACGGTTGGAAGCGAAATGTCTACAAAGCAGAAAAGCTGCCCGATGAATTTTGGCAGTTCCCCTTTGAGATCGCTGAACGGGACGGGACTATAAAAACGGTTTGGAAGAAGATTTATGTGCCCGATATGGCGGCTTATACCAGTGAAGGCGTGCTGCCGAGGCCGATGTTCTGGCGCATTCGCAAGGCGCCGTCCGGCCGTATTTGGGCCATCGGATACCCCTATTTTCTCATCGGGAGCAGTAAAACAGCAAACAGCGCGCTGTTTTGCGTCTCGGACGACGATGGCGAGACCTTTTCCTATCTCAGCCGGATCCCCTACGAACCCGATCCGATCGCGGATTATTATTACCGCGTGCGGGGCGGCTTCGGCGAACCGGATGTCTGTTTTTTGCCCGACGGCTCGGTCTTTTGCTTATTGCGCACCACCGACGGAAACGGCATCGGGCCGACCTATTACGCCAAGAGCGCCGACGGCGGAAAGACCTGGAGCACACCCGAATATTTTGATAACAACGGCGTTTGGCCGTGCCTGTGCGCGCTCAAAAATGGCGTGACGCTGGCAAGTTACGGCAGACCCGGATTATTTTTGCGAGCGACAGCCGATGAAGCGGGGTTGGATTGGGACAACCGTATCGAAGTCATTACCCCGGGGGTTTATCAGTCCGACACCTGTTCTTACAGTGAAATTATCCCGACCGGCGACAGCGAGGCCTATATCGTCTATTCCGATTTTGCCTATCCCAACGCCAATGGTGTCAAGGTGAAAACCATTTTAGGCAGAAAAATCAAAGCGGAAAAGCTTTAAGCGGTATGCCCAAACCCTTTCTGAATTAAAGGGAAACGGATACCCCACGTGTGAGGTATCCGTTTTGCTTACTTGATTGGGATCTGTATTTCGGTGATATATTCATTTGAATTATCAGTAGCCCATTCACCTTTATGGTAGATTTCTCTAACCGGGCCATCAGCAAGATAGTTATTTTGCTTCATCCATTCAAAGAGTGTATCAAACGTTTTTTTAATCGTTGAAAATGGGCCGTTGTGAACAATACACGCCATTTTTTCAACTCTCGGAAGTTCATAAACCCTTACTTCATCATAGCCCTCAAAGGACTTTGTAACAGGTTCAGCAACTTCCACATCGAGGTTTTTTTCATCATACATGACATTCCATTGCTTCAAATCCCACCATCCGGAGTGATAAAGCATCAGGCACGGGATTGTCTTTTTGACACCTTTTTGGTCAATGTACTCGTTGACTGCCGGCCACATTTTTTCTAAGTTCACATCAAACTCTTTTTTATCAAAAACTTTGCGGGTCGATGCAACCAAAATCGGTTCAACCTTTTTTATGCTGATTTCATTCATTTGCGCAATGCCTCCATTCTTTATTAGAAAAATATTCGTATGGAGACGTTCAAGCCTGTTGTATTCCTCGGACAAGGTGGTTTCAAGGGCATGACGGTGAGCGACGCCAAAAACATCCTCACCGGCGGCGACACCTCGGTCA
>CAZTDA010000252.1:0-4066 GCA_964612155.1 uncultured Eubacteriales bacterium
GTCGGGATATTCCAAAAAAGCGGCAACATCGGCTGCCGCGTTGATACAGTCGGTCTTGATTGCGTTGAGTTTGTTGGCCAGCGCGCCGTCTTTGGCGGCGTTGGCTTCCTTGAGCGCCGATTCGCCCGACGCTGCAATCAGGTTGACCACGCTCTCGGCTTGGGTCAAGGAGAGTTTGCCGTTTTCAAAGGCGCGGCGCGTGAATTCGCCGGGTTGCGCGGGGCTTGCTCCGGCTTCAATTGCTGTTTTCAACACCTTTTGCGCCAAATACACACCGCCGTGACAGCAGAGTTCGACCACGTTTTCACCGGTATAGCTGTGGGGCGCTTTATAAATAATTGCAACACCGTCATCAAAAATTTCATTTTGATCAGTAAAATGACCGTAAGCGGCGTTGTAACCGTTCAGTTCGTGTAAGGGTTTTCCGGTGGGGATGAAAATTCTTTCCGCAACTTCGATTGCTTTTTTGCCCGAAATACGAATCATGGCCACGCCGCCGGCTGCGAGCGGTGTGGAGATTGCTGCGATGGTTTTATTATGATCAACTTGCACCGTCTCGCCTCCTCGATTTTTTGCGATGCGAAATTACTCATTTACAAGAGAATCGCGTTGAATCGCCCAAAAATTATACCGTTTGCGGCGTCAATTGTCAATTCCCCGCAGTTTTGAGGTGTGGGTTTGCTCTGAAACCATGAGGTGTATTTCCATGATTTAGAAATCAATTGAAAAGTGATATAAATTCACTCGGTTTATATCGGATTTCTGCTCTGTTTTCGGTTGCAATGGGTTTTTCGCTGTGATAGAATAAGATTCATCTAAAAATGTTCTTCGGAGGTTTTCATGTCCAAAAAAGTTCTTGCATTCGATTTCGGCGCTTCGAGCGGCAGGGCCGTTATCGGTTCGCTTTCCGACGGAAAAATCACCCTTGATGAGATTCATCGATTCTCTAACGACCCTGTCACCGTCAACGGCACGCTTTATTGGGATTTTTTACGGCTTTACCATGAGATTTTACAGGGGATTTCAAAGGCGGTCATCGGCGGGCACGCGTTTGACTCGGTCGGCATCGATACCTGGGGCGTTGATTTCGGGCTGCTTGACAAGGACGGCAAGCTTCTTGAAAACGTGATTCATTATCGCGACACCCGCACCGACGGCATCCCCGATGAAGTGTTTAAAATTACGGGCAAAAAAGCCCTTTATGACCGCACCGGCGTTCAATTTATGTGGTTTAATACGATTTTTCAACTCTATTCCTTAGCGAAAAACCGTCCGGAGCTGCTTGAACACGCCAAAACGCTGTTGTTGATCCCCGACTTGCTTTGCTACTTTTTGACCGGGACGATGAGCAATGAATTTACCATGGCTTCGACTTCGCAGCTTTTAAATTCCGCAAACGGCGACTGGGATGCGGAACTGATGAAAACGCTCGGAATTCCCGCCGAGATTTTTGCGCCGATTGTCGAGCCCGGTACTTCGAAAGGCGTTTTAAATGCGGATGTCTGCGCCCAGACCGGGTGCAAGCCCGTGAAGGTCTGCGCGGTCGCGGGTCACGATACCGGCTCGGCGGTGCTTGCCGTCCCCGCGGCGAAATGTGAAAAGTTCGCCTTTATCTCGTGCGGGACTTGGTCGCTGCTCGGCGCGGAGTTGCCCAAACCGCTGATTTCGGACGCAACATATCAGCTGAATTATTCCAACGAGGGCGGCGTCAACCGCACCGCCCGGTTTTTGAAAAACATCATGGGTCTGTGGCTGATGCAGGAATGCCGCAACCAATGGAATCGCGAGGGACGTAATCTATCGTTTAAGGATATCGACAATTATACGGTTCAGGCAAAGCCGCTTGTTCGGTTTGTCAACCCGGACGACGAGATGTTTAAGACCCCCGGTGATATGCCCGCCCGCATCAGGCAATACTGCGAGCGCACCGGTCAGCCGCTGCCCGAGGGGATTGGCGATTATTCGCGCTGCATCACCGAATCGCTGGCGCTTGCCTATCGTTATGCCATCACGAATTTGGAGAAGCTGCTCGGCTATAAACTGGATGTTATCCATCTGGTCGGCGGCGGCGTCAAAGATAAAATGCTCTGCCAATTCGCCGCGAATGCCATCGGCAGACCGGTGGTCGCGGGGCCGATTGAGGCCACGGGGATCGGCAATGTGTGCATGCAGCTGATTGCCGAGGGCGAATTTAAGGATGTTTATGAGGCGCGCGCCTGCATCGCCAAGTCGTTTGATGTAATCACCTATCAGCCCGCAGACACCGCGGTTTGGGATAAGGCCTATCAGCGTTATTTGAGCGTTTGCGGACTGAAAGAATAGGCATAATTGAATTGTCAGTGAACAGTTTGCAGTTAAAAGTGTACAGTGACATTTCCGGCGGCTTGTACCATAAAATAATTACTTTTTGTTGTCCATATCACTGTTACCGTCAACTTTCAACTAACCAACTTTTTTGAACTATCACTGCCCACTTTTAACTGTCAACTGTTAACTTATGAAAATCTACTATTTCACTGCATTTTCACTGTCCACTCTTAACTGACAACTGTTAACTTAACTTTTCAGCCCGTTCTAATTTCCTTGGAGGTGTTCCTGTGCGAAAATTCACCGTCAGCCGCGATGACCGCTTTTATCAGGCGTTCCCCGATGTGGTTTTATTCGGTAATACGCTCTATTGCGTGTTCACCCGCACCACGCATCACGGCGACCGCACCGATTCGCGCATTATGCTGACCAAAAGCGGCGACCGGGGTCGGAGCTGGAGCGAGCCCAAGGTGCTGCTCGGCGAAGGTGATCATGATGTGAAAGACGGTTTTTTTAACTGCGCGCGCATCTCGGTTGTGGACGGCGGTCTTGCGGTGATTACCGACCGGATTTTCGGGCTTGAAAACGAGGACAAGTCGGAAAACTACGTTCTTTTTTCAAAGGACGGGGAACACTGGAGTGAACCCAAAGGCACCGGGTGCGGCGGCATTGTGCCGGATAAGCTGCTCGAAGTTCGGGGAAAACTGTATTTATCGGCACACCGCAAAGAAAACGGCTGGCTGCGGCAATTTTTGTGGATCAGCGAGGATGGCGGAAAGAGTTGGGGTGACCGGATTACGCTGGCCGCGGTCGACGGGTTGAATTTATGTGAGGTTTCTCTCCTTCCGGTTGGTGATATGTCACACGGTGACAAGCTGGTCGCCTTTCTGCGCGAAAACTCGTTTCTTGGGTATGACTGCAAAAAAGCCGTATCTAATGACGGCGGAAAGACCTGGGGCAAGGTCATCGACTTTCCGCTTCCCGGCTGCCACCGACCTGTCAGCGGCATCTTGAAAAGCGGGAATATTATGATCACGCACCGCTTTTTACAGGGCGGCAACGGCTGGCTGGGGCACTGGACGCAAAACTTCTTTGCCGGACTGACCGACAGGGACTCCGTGTTGTCCGAAGAACGCGGAAAGTGCGCGACTCGCATTATGCCGATTGACTATGACCGAAGCCCTTTCGCCGATATCGGGTATTCGGGTTGGGTACAGTTCGACGACGGCGAAATCTACATCGTGTATTATCTCGTGGACGACGCTCCGAAAGGTCAAATCCGGGGCTGTTCCCTGTACGAGAGTGATTTTATAATCCAATAATTATTTTCAAAGGAGAAACAACATGAACACAGACGAACTCGAAAAGAAACTGAGAGAGGCGGCAAACGAAATCGCCTCTTTCGTCAAAGACGGCACTTATGAGGCCAAAATTTACGGCGCGTACAAACTGGCGAAGGATACCTACTCCGGAATCGGTGTGGACACCGACGCCGCCATTGCAAAACTCGACTCGGTCGATCTCTCGCTGCACTGCTGGCAGGGCGACGACGTCTCCGGCTTTGAGCACGACGACACCGCGCTGACCGGCGGCATTATGGCGACCGGAAATTATCCCGGAAAAGCCCGCAACGCCGAACAGCTGTTTGCCGACCTCGAAAAGACGATGTCGATGATCCCCGGCCCGAAAAAGGTTAATGTCCACGCCAACTATATCACCTCCAAGGAAAAACCCGACCGCGACAAGATCGAGCCGGAGA
>CAZTDA010000253.1:0-4044 GCA_964612155.1 uncultured Eubacteriales bacterium
CACCAACATGACGCTTGAGGCGGATTACGCGGTTCGGATTGTTTCGGAAATGGCGGCTACGGCTGCGTCCGAAAACAATCGGCTGGACGCGGGCGCACTTTCGGAGTTAACCGGCGTGACCCTGCGATTCACGTTAAAAATTATGCGCAAGCTCGTGGCTGCCGGAGTCGCAAAGTCGTTTAAAGGCGTCAACGGGGGTTATATTTTGGCAAAACCCGCCGGAGAGATCTCGGTCGGTGAAGTCATTGAGGCCGTCGACGGCAGATTTGAACTGGCACGGTGCAGCGGAAGAGACGACTGCAGTCATCCGAACGGTCAGGGCATCTGCCGGTTTAAAAGCGAGTTTGACCGGATTTCAGAGATGGTGAGAAGAGAAATGCGGGACATCAAGTTTTAAGTTATCACAACCTGTTAGTTAACAGTTGGCAGTTTACAGTGAAAAGTGACAGCTCAATGAGATGAATAGTGGACAGTATTCAAGTCGATATGACTTGTCACTGTCCACTTTTAACTGTTAACTTTTCACTTACTATGCTATAATAGATATGCTAAAGCGGCGTTCAGGATCGGGTCGTCGGTGCCGAGCAGTAAAAACAGCTGCTTGATCAAATCGGGAGATTGCAGCGGAGTTTGGGACTGTGCGGAGGTCTGTATCTGAGTTGGGGTATAGGGCTTCGGCTGTGAAAAAACCTCCGATGCGGCGGGGCCTTGCGAGGAAAACACCGGCTTTGCCGATTTTTGAACGGGCGGTATCTGCGAAACGGGAATTTGTCCGCCGGAGTTCTGCCCCGCAGAACTTTGTCCCGGGCTTTGTGCGGCAGAATAGGACTCCTTGGCGCGGCGCTGCATCTCCATCACCCGCTTCATGGCGTCGTTTTGCATCTGGATCAGGTCTTTATCGCTGTATTCGGGCATATTTATCCCTCCTTTTGAGGTATGTATAGTGAATCTACTTGAAAATAGATACGAGTATAAGCGTAAGTGGCTTCATTTTTGCGGTTATTCTTTGGGGGATTCCCCGTTTTTTAGATATCTCACCAGTCCGAGGGCGGTCGGAAGCCGCTGCTGCCGATCCGGGGGCAAAAACGGACCGAGCGCGGTCAGCAGGCGGATATGCGGGTCGGGGGAGGTATTGGTCTCGGCCTCGTCCAACAGCCGTTTCAGGGCTTCAAGGTCGTTTTGCGTCAACGGCATGCGATCATCTCCTTTTTGGTAAGAATATGCGGAAAGGGGCGGGTTTATGAAGATTGTCGTGATGTCTGACAGCCACGGAAATATTGACGCCGTGGAAAAAGTGATTGCGCAAAATCATAACGCTGAAGGCTTTTATCACCTCGGCGACGGATGGCGGGATTTTGCGTTCACGACCCTCGAACCGGGCATTTTACGCATTGGCGTACGCGGCAACTACGACATGGCTTCGACGCTTCCCCAGAAAGATGTGAGGACGCTGGAGGGTGTGCGCATTGCGGCGCTGCACGGAGAAGATTTTTCCGGGATTGCCGATGCGGTATTGTTGGCCGCGAAATATCATGCCAAGGTGGTTTTGCACGGGCACACGCATGTGCCGAACATCGAATTTGTCAACGGGGTCTATGTCATCTGCCCCGGCACGCTCAAATACCGCGCCGTGCAGACCTATGCCGTACTGGAACTAAAAGAAGGCACCGTCAAACCGGAATTGATACGCATATAGGGAGTTGAAAACCCGCAGGAAATATTGTATAATTTGAAACGAAAGGGGCGTTGCAATTGGGGCAATATACAGTGAAGTTATCAAAATTGATTCATGAGTTCGGATTGATTCCGGTGACACTGCCGGACGAGCCCGATAATATTGCGATCTCGTCGTGCGAGGTCAACCGCCCCGGCCTTCAAATGATCGGGTTTTTTGATTATTTCGACAACAGCCGCATACAGATCATCGGATTGGTCGAGCACACCTATTGCAAGAATATGCCGTTCGAACAGCGCGCCAAAGGCACGGATGAATATATGGCGAAAAAGCCCGTCGCTGTCATCTTTACCCGGGATATCGACCCGTTGCCCGAGTTTGTGGAAGCGGCAAAAAAGTACGGTGTGGCAATGTTAAAAACCGCCGATCAGACCTCCCAGTTTATGGCCGCTTTGATCGCGCTGTTGAATGTGGAATTGGCTCCGCGCATCACCCGCCACGGCGTTTTGGTCGAGGTTTCGGGCGAGGGCATTTTGCTGCTCGGCGACAGCGGCGTGGGAAAGAGCGAGACCGCCGTGGAACTCATCAAGCGAGGACACCGGTTGATCGCCGACGACGCTGTGGAGATTCGGCGCGTTTCAAACAAGACACTGGTCGGCTCGTCGCCCGAAAACATCCGCCACTTTATCGAACTGCGCGGCATCGGCGTGGTCAATGTGCGCCGTCTGTTCGGTATGGGGGCGGTCAAGGCCACCGAGAAGATCGATTTGGTGATCGAGATGGAGCCGTGGGATTCCGAAAAGGTCTATGACCGACTCGGCTCCGGCAATCAAGCCATTGATATTTTGGGCATTTCGATCCCCTGCCTGACCATTCCGATCAAGCCGGGCCGGAATTTGGCCATCATCATCGAGACCGCAGCCATGAACAACCGCGACAAAAAGTTCGGCTATAACCCCGCCAAGGAACTGATGAAGCAGCTTGGGATGGACACGGAGGAATTTGACGAAGTAACCACACACAAACAAATCTATTAAGGAAATCTCTAAAAACGCTACTATTAGATATGAAAGCTTTTGGTTATAAGCCATTCTTTGATTAAGAAAATGAGTTTTTAGAGGTTCCCTTCAACGAATCTGAATTTATTATCATAAAAGGACGGAAAACAGCATGTATTATATCGGAATTGACCTCGGCGGCACCAACATTGCGGTTGGCGTATGCGACGAAAATTATAAGATTATCGGCAGGGGTTCGGCAAAGACCAATCTGCCCAGACCTGCGGAGGCGATTGCCGCTGACATGGTGACCGCAGCCAAAGCCGCTGTGGAAAATGCCGGGCTAACGATGAAAGACATCGAGTGGGCGGGCATCGGCGCACCGGGCTCGATTGAGCCCAAAAAAGGCGTAATTGTTTATAATAACAATCTCGGGTTTAATAATGTCCCGATCGCTGAATTGATCGAAAAGGGGCTCGGCGTGAAGACCTATGTCGATAACGACGGTAACGCGGCGGCTTACGGCGAAATGCTGGCGGGCGCGGGCAAGGGCGTAAAAGACCTGATTGCAATTACGCTCGGGACCGGTGTCGGCGGCGGTATTATCATTGATAAAAAAATCTACGCCGGATTCAACCACGCGGGTGCGGAACTCGGGCATATGGTCATCGAAAAAGACGGCTGGCCCTGCACCTGCGGACGCAAGGGTTGCTTTGAGGCCTATTCCTCGGCGACCGGTATGATCAAAATGACCAAGTTGGGCATGCAAAAACACCCGTCTTCGATGATGTGGAAGATTTGCGGAGGCAACCTTGACAACGCCGGCGGCAAAACCGCATGCGACGGTGTGCGCAAGGGCGACGAAGCCGCGCAGGAAGTCTGGGACAAATATCTCGATTATTTGGCGTGCGGCATCGTGAATTTGATGAATATCTTCCAGCCGGAGGTGTTTTGCATCGGCGGCGGAATTTCAAAAGAAGGGGAGTTTTTGCTTGAACCGCTGCGGTCCCGCATTGCAAAGGAGACCTACAGCCGGAGCGGTATCCCCCAAACCAGAATCGTCGCAGCCACACTCGGCAACGACGCGGGCATTATCGGCGCGGCGTTTTTAGGGAGCATTCGATAATGTTCGGCGTTCCTTAAAGCACTTATACCGCAACGCATAAACCGGATTATAACAGGTTTCAAGTTCACATTAAAGAAACGGATCCATGATGCAGGGTGACTTTTAATACCGGCAGGGTATTAGAACGGAGGCATTCTTGACCGGAAAAGCGGCCTTTTTCTGCGAACGCGAAAAAATCGAATATCGGATCAACGAGCCGCTGAGCGAACACACCAGTTTTCGCATCGGCGGCCCTGCCGCATTGT
>CAZTDA010000254.1:0-4032 GCA_964612155.1 uncultured Eubacteriales bacterium
CGAATCAGCGAAATATTAGACGAAGTTCCTGCGCAGAATGTCCCCGAAAATCCGTTGCGTCCCAATTTTTCTGGTCAAATCACCTTTCAAGATGTCTCATTTACATATGCAGGCGCAGGGCGGGAGTCCCTCTCGAATATCCGTTTTTCTGCTAATCCGGGTGAGACCGTAGGTATTATCGGTCCAACCGGCTCGGGAAAAACTACCTTAGTGAATCTCGTTCCGCGCTTTTATGACGCAACAAGCGGCACGGTGCTGCTCGACGGTCAGGATGTCACGCAGATGGATGAAAAAGCGCTGCGTACCGCAGTCGCCGTTGTCCCCCAAAAAGCACTCTTGTTTTCGGGAACAATCATCGAAAACCTGCGTTGGGGGCGTGACCATGTCGACGACTCCGAGATTTATCAAGCCGCCGAAATCGCCTGTGCCGCCTCGTTTATCACAGCGTCGGAAAACGGCTATAACACCCTGCTCGGACAGAGCGGAGTAAACCTCTCCGGCGGTCAGCAGCAGCGCCTTGCGATTGCCCGAGCGCTTGTACGTAATCCCCGCATTTTAATTCTCGACGACTGCACCAGCGCACTCGACGCCGAGACCGAAGCCATGGTGCTCAATGGTCTCAGGCAGCGCATTAAGGATATGACCGTGCTGCTCATCAGCCAGCGCATCTCCACCGTCATGCGCGCAGACCGCATTTTGTGTCTGGAAAACGGAACTGTGCAGGGTTACGGCACCCATGCGGAGCTGATGGCCGCTTGTCCGACTTATCAGGCAATTTACGCTTCACAGATAGGTGGTAATCACAATGGCAGATAGAACACCTCCACCCGCAGGAATGGGCGGTGGCTTCGGCCCTCCGCATCGCGGGCAACCGGCGGTAAAGCCGAAAAATATGAAAGGGACGCTTTCCCGTCTGTGGTCACTGACGAATAAAAACCGTAAAGGCCTCGGCTGGATCATGCTGCTCTCGGCGCTGACCTCGGCTTCGGCGATTTTGTCCCCTTATATCATCGGAAAAGCGGTGACGGCGGTCGATCAAGGCGATCCGGCAGCCACCATTCTGCTCTTATTGCTCGCACTTTATTTCTGCGACGGCCTCGTGCGCTTTTTACAGCAGTTTTTCATGGCGTTTATCGGTCAGCGGATCATACATCATATCCGCATTACGCTGTTCGCAACGATGAAGAAATTGCCGCTGGCTTTCTTTGACCGCCGTCGTCACGGAGAGCTGATGAGCCGCCTGACCAACGATGTGGACAACATCAGCACCACCATCTCCAATTCGCTCACGCAGCTCTTAACCTTTGCGTTCACCATCGTCGGCATTTTTTGCATTATGCTCACCCTCAGTCCGCTTTTGACCGCTGTATCGTTGATCGGCGTGGGATTCATCTTTTTACTGACCCGTGTGATCACAAAGCGCACGCGAAAACTCTTTGCCGCACAGCAAAAAGCACTCGGCAAACTAAACGGTCAAATCGAAGAAAGCGTCTCGGGTCTCAATATCGTCAAGGCGTTTTGCCGTGAAGATCAAATGATCGGCGTGTTTGACGAGGGAAACGAAGCGCTTTGCAAAGTTGCCACTTCAGCGCTCATCTGGTCGGGTTGCCTGATGCCTTTTATGAATGTCATTAACAACCTCAGTTTTGTGGCAATCTCGGTCGTCAGCGGAATTATGGCGGTGCAGGGGGCCATCGACATCGGCATGATCTCCAGTTTTCTGCTCTACACCAGGCAGTTTTCCCGCCCGTTCGTCGAGATTGCAAATATCTATAACAACTTCCAAACCGCCGTCGCGGGGGCGGAGCGGATTTTTGAGATTATGGACGAACAACCCGAACCGGAGGATAAACCCAACGCGCTGCCGTTGATTTCTCCGAGGGGTGATATCGAGCTGCAAAATATTGATTTTGAGTATTTAAAAGACCGCCCGATCTTAAAAAATGTCTCCCTCAAAATCCCGGCGGGTACCAAGGCAGCCATCGTCGGCCCGACAGGTGCAGGCAAAACCACCATCATCAACCTGTTGACCCGTTTTTACGATGTGACGGGCGGTCAAATCCTGTTGGATGGCCACGATCTGAGAGATTATCGCATGGAAGACCTGCGCCGTTCTTTCAGCGTCGTGCTTCAGGACACGGCTTTATTCGCCGAATCGGTTAAGGACAATATCAGCTACGGCAGAAAAGATGTTTCGATGGCGGATATCGAGAATGCCGCAAAAATCGCCGGAGCGGACGGTTTTATCCGCCGTCTGCCCGAGGGTTACGATACCGTACTGACGCAGGGCGGTATCGAGTTGAGCCAGGGCGAGCGACAGTTGCTGACGATTGCCAGAGCCGTTCTAACCAACGCACCGATTTTAATTTTGGACGAGGCGACCAGTTCGGTGGACACCGTGACCGAGCAAAAAATCCGCCGCGCCATGCTGACCATCACCGAAGGGCGCACTTCGTTCATCATCGCTCACCGGCTGACCACCATCCGCGACTCGGATATCATCATCCTGATCGAGGGCGGCAAAATCGCGGAGCAGGGTACCCATCAAGAATTAATGGCGCAAAACGGCCAGTACGCCTCAATGTACCGCACCCAAATGGGTGAGGCGTGATTTGTATATTGAATTCACAAAACTCATTGACATAATCTAACAAAATATGTATCATATAAATAGGAAATAGATCGTTAGAATCATATAC
Organism: uncultured Eubacteriales bacterium; assembly: GCA_964612155.1. GTDB lineage: Bacteria > Bacillota > Clostridia > Oscillospirales > JAKOTC01 > DAOPZJ01. Next base: position 2,700 of record CAZTDA010000254.1, read on the forward strand.
ACGGTCTCTATTAAAGGTATCTAAACACAATGACTCTTATTATTAATATGGAGGGAACATTATGCAGAAAGTTACTTATTTTGATGTTGAATATGCTAATTCAAAGAATAAATCCATATGTCAAATTGGAATCATGTGTGAGGATTATAATAAAGGTGAACCAATTTTTCCTGAAAGAGATATTTATATAAACCCCGAAGATAGATTTGATGATATATGCACCCGAATTCATGGTATTTCTTCTGATAAAGTAAAAAATGAACCGACATTTCCACAGATATGGCGAATAATTGAAGGATACTTTACGAATGCTGTTGTCATAGGTCATAATGTGGCTGGTGCTGATCTGGACGCCCTTATAAAAGCTTTGAGGCGTTATAATATTGATATCCCAGAGTTTTACTATGTCTGTACATATGAATTAGCAAAGGAATACATTCCGGCATATGCAATACCTAATTATAAGATGTCCTCACTTTGTAATTACTTTAATGTGGATATTGACTGTGAACATAACGCTTTTGACGATGCTTGTGCGAATGCCGATCTATTAAAAGCCCTTGCATCTACTTATTCGATTGATATCGATGCTCATGTTAAAAAATATATCCCGCACGAGACAAAAGAATTTATGCAATACATATGTAGTCCTGTTTTGAGAAAATCAATTAATGAATTTTATGGTATTATCCGGGGATTTTCTATTGATTATGAAATTAATCAAACTGAAACTAATTATATAATGGAATGGCGAAAATGCAATTCGCAATATGATAATTATAAGGAAATCAGGGGTATTCTTAAAGTAATTGATAAAATACTTGAAGACGGAGTTATAACAATTGATGAGATCGTTGAACTACAAGGAACTGTTAAATCATATCTTGACATTGTTTCAAATTCACCTATCACTTTAGCAACACAAATTCTTGATGGTATCATGAAAGGTATAACAATTGATGGTAAAGTAACATCGGATGAATGCAAGAACATGAGACAATGGTTATATGATAATATTTATTTAACAGGTCATTATCCATTTGATAAAGTCATGAATACCATTGATGAGGTATTAATTGATTCTTTTATTACAAGCGAGGAATCAGAATACATAACATCTGTGATTAATAATTTACTTAATCCTGTTGAATCTCTAAAAACACAAATCCATACTATCAACGAAAAAAATATTTGCCTGAGTGGAAATTTTACTTATGGTCAAAAATCCGAAGTGGAAAAGTACATCATCCAACGAGGTGGATTCATTGACACTTCATTAAAAAAGACAACAGATGTATTATTAATCGGCAATTGTGAATGTCAGGCATATTCC
>CAZTDA010000255.1:0-4015 GCA_964612155.1 uncultured Eubacteriales bacterium
TCATTACATGCGCAATGATGTAATGTATTCCGCTCTTAAATCATGTCCGCAGACACATCATCAGCGAAGCGATATCATTACCCTGCGCACGTTGCGCATGGGTAACATCATTTACCCAATTGGGCAATCATCATTTCCCCCTAGGCTTCGACGCGACCGGAGGCGATTGCCGTGACCAGCGACCCCAGATCGATCTCGGTGCCGCTCTTGGCGTAGGCGGTACCGGTCGACGACTCGACCGTGACTTTCAGTTCGCCCACACAGCCGCGCTTTCTCGCTTCTTCAACCGCCAGCTGCTCGGCGGCTTTTTTGGCTGCGGCAATCGCGTCTTCCAATTTGCCGTGCGAAGTATTGCCCTTTGGTGTGTGAACCGTATAACCCATCACGCCCGCTGTCGTGCGGTTCGGGGCGATCTCAACGGTCACTTTTGCGGAGATGTCCGCAATCACCGCGCCGATGGCGTTGGCGACTTCGGCGTTTTCGGGGATTACACATTCCATACCGAGCGCTTTGGCGGCTTCGGGTAAAAACAGATGCGTCGGCGCTCCGATACCGACGAGTGAAGCGCCGGATTGAAATGCCAAATCAAAAATCGGGTCGGCTTTTTGTTCATTACGGTTGTTCCAGTTTTCTTCAATCAACTTGGTCAGCTGGTCGCCGAGGCCGGATTTGCGTAAAAACGGATAGCGGTTGGTCAACAACACGCGGGCGAGGTTTTGATAGAGCTTTTTCGAGACCAGTTCATAGACTTCGACGGCGAATTTATCCACGTTTTCCTCGTTATCGCGCTTGAGTGAGCAGCAATCGATGAAATAGCGTGCGCCCATAATCGAGGCCTGCTTATCAAAGTTGGAAAAATCGCCCTTGATGTGCATGGCATCGGTCGGCGTAAAGCCGCAGCGCATCACGATGCCCTCGGCCTCGAGCCGCTCGCTTCCGAGTTTATAGGGATCGAGTTGGCCGCCTCCGATCATCACGGGACCGGCACGCAGCAGCTCCATCAGCTCCCACTCGGCTTCTGTGTAGTTCCTGCCCTGGGGTTCTCTGACCAGATATAAAAATTCGTGCAGCGGCTGTGCGCTGCCGCGTTTGAGTTCTTTTAGGCGAAACAGTTCGCCGGTGATCGACGGCCATCTTGCCGCCGCTGTGCAAAGCGGCATGACCCGCCGCGCATTCAAGATCAGTTCGCCGTCTTTTGCGGTGATCTCACTGTCTCCGCCGAGGCCGAACGTGTCGATAAACACGCCCTTGACCTGCGTTCGCCAGTTGCCGATGCGGATCGTCCCCGAGGTCTCGGGCATGCCGTTGCGCACGACCGAGATATCGGTCGTCGTGCCGCCCATATCCACGATCAGGCAGTTATCTCGTTCGGTCAGCCATTTTCCGCCGAACACACTGGCCGCGGGGCCGCTTAAAATCGTCTCCACCGGGTGTGAGCGGGACAGGTGTTCGTTCATCAGACCGCCGTCGCTGCGCACAATCATCTTGGGCAGATCCATGCCACGCTTTTCAAGCGCCTTGCCGACCGCGTCCATGAACTCCTCGGCCACCGGAAGCAGCCGTGCGTTTAACAAGGCCGTCGCACCGCGTTCCATCACGTTCAAGCCGCTCGTTAAATCACTTGAAAGTACGATGGGGACATCATATTTATCACTTAAAACTTCTTTGGCATGTTTTTCGCAGACCGCACCGTTGCGGATGGCGTTGCTCTCGACTACGCTGAGCGCGTCGGCATCGGAAAGCCATTGCCCTTCCAGTTCCAGCAGTTCATCCCAGTTCGGCTCGTCGATGATTTTGCCGTCAAAGCTGCCGTGCGTATCGACGCACAGCACGTCTTCGTCGCGCAAGCCGTAATATTTATCGGCCTCAATCCACTTCATAACCGCTTTAGTACTGCCCATCAAAATCAGTTTTGCGCGGCAGCCCTTGTCCTCGATGCAGGCGTTGGTGGCCAATGTCGTGGAGAGCGAGACCATTTTAATCTGTTTTAAAAACTCCTGCGGCAGCTTGTCAAGCGCCAAACCGATGCAGGCTGTTAAGTCCTCACGCGTGGTCGGTGTCTTGACTTTTGCAAGCACCTTTTTTTCATCAAAATCGTAAATCACGGCGTCTGTGTATGTTCCGCCGGTATCGATGCCGAGTCCTAAATTCATAACGGCACCTCCTTGCCGACCCATTATATCATATCGGCAAAGAGGTCTGTTATAAAAATATTTTAGATTTTTCGATAAATATTCTTTGTTTGTTGTAGGGGAGCGAAATCGTAGCGTCCGTAGGGAGTGACGACTCGGCGCTCCGTTTATAAGGGTCGGCATGGTGATCCGGCGGAGAAACAGTTTGCAACCGGTGACTTATAATGTTCCATGTGGAACAATTTAACAGATGAGCTTATATCAAAAACGCTTATTGAAAAAGGGGGTTTTCCGCGGGCTACTCGCCCGCTCGGCGGGGTTATGAGGGCGTTCCCTCAGGTCACCCCGCCCTAAAGGATAACCATCCCCTACAGGAGAATACTCATATCAGCAATTTCCGGTATAGACGTATTTTAGATGTTTTGCGGCGATGTTGCGCAGGTTGTAAATCGTCTCAATCGGCGTCGATTGCCGATCCTTCATCTTATGACGCGGGAAAAAGCGGCTCAGGTGTAAGGGGATTTCCGGATTCACCGAGGCCAGCCACTTGACCTCTTCCTCAAGTTCCTTGGGGTCGTCGTTTAAGCCCGGAATGACCAGCGTCGTGACCTCGACGTGACACTTTTCCGCCGAAAACGTTATGGATTGCTTGACGGTTTCGAGATCGCCTTTCACGAAGTCGTAGAATTTTTGCGAAAACCCCTTGAGGTCAATATTCATCGCATCAATATGCGGTAAAAGCTCTGAAAGCGGTTCTTTGCAGATCATGCCGTTGGTCACGAGTATGGTTTTTAACCCGTTTTTACGCAGCAGCGCTGTACAGTCACGGACATATTCGTACCAAATCAGCGGCTCGTTATAAGTAAACGCAAGCCCAATATTGCCCTGCGGCACGGCCTGTTTTGCCCGCTCTACCAACATTTCGGGCGAAAAATACACCGTATCGGCGTTTTTGTCTGCCATCGAGATTTCGCAGTTTTGGCAAAACGGACAGGACAAATTACATCCGTAGCTGCCTGCCGACAAAATCATGCTGCCGGGGTAAAAGCGATAAAGCGGCTTTTTTTCAATCGGGTCGAGCGCCAAGGAAGTCAGCCGCCCGTAGTTGCCGCAGATGATTTTATCGTCCCGGTTCTCTCTTGCCCAGCAAAATCCGGTTTTGCCCTCGAGGATGTCGCAGTGATGCGGACAAAGCCCGCAGATCATTTATGCCTCACCACCTCAAAACGCGACAGCTCCACCTTTTCGGCGGGACGGATTCCGGCTTTTTTCTTGGCGATATCGATTTGATCATACACCGTGTCAATACCCTCGAGATCGGGTAGAAGCAGCCCACGCCGTCCGCCGTTTTGCACAATGACCCCGTATTTTTTTACATCGAGCTCGTCGGGCGATTCGATTTTTTCCGGCGCGCTGAGCACATCAACGCTGTACACCAGATCGGGCAGCTCGTCGGGCGCAACAGGATCAAAACGCGAATCGTGCGCTGCTGACGAAATCGCATTTTGTAAAATTTCCTCGGCAATATTATCGGTCGTTGGGGCGGTGGTGCCGATGCAGCCGCGCAGCTGTCCGTGTTTTTTCAACGAGACAAATACACCTGCCTGTCTTTGAAGCATCTCTTTGGGCAATCCGTCCGGCAGTTTCGCGGGTTTTCCGCTGATCGCATAGGTCTCGACCGAGAGCCGTGCCAGTTTGACATAGGGATCTTCTGCGGCTTTTACTTGATCGAGTTTTTCACGTTGTTTATTTTTATACTGCTCGCCGATATTCCGTTCCGAATCCTCTCCGGTCACCTCGAAGGCGGCGACACCGTAACCGACCCCAAACGGCCCTTCATACGAGAGCAGTTCGTGCGTGACCTTTTTGCCGTCGAGCGCGCC
>CAZTDA010000256.1:0-4008 GCA_964612155.1 uncultured Eubacteriales bacterium
GCCGGATTTATCTATGATGAAGTCACCGGAAAATTCACGGCAGCGCCGGAGGGAGCGAAACTCGCTTATGAGGTTTTGATCCCCGCAAACGGCAGCGGCAGCCATCCGACTTTTCAGATTCTCTCCAACACCGCCGCTGCACTCGAAACAATCGGCTTTACGTTAAATATCTCCGACGTGCCGGATTCTTCCGTGATCTTAAATCAACTCTATGCCGGAGTACAGGAGATTTGGGTATCTGCCTGGAGCGCTTCGATAGATCCGGACATGTATCAAATCTATCACAGTTCATGCATTATCGGCAACAGCGGTTCGGATACCAATTATTATCACATCAACGACCCCGATCTGGACCAATATCTCTTGGATGCCCGCAGCAACGCAGACCAGGCCTTCCGAAAAGCGACTTATAAGGCCTGTTTGGACATTATTCTCGACTGGGCAGTCGAAATCCCGTCTTACCAAAGACAAAACATCATCATCTTCAGCGCTGCCCGTGTCAATTACGAGACAGTCACATCGGATATCACAACGTATTGGAACTGGATGAACGATATTGAACGGCTTGAGATTTACGAATCCAAATAACCTCATAACTACCGCCGAATTTAACTGCATATGAATGAAAAAACCGCGCGATCGCAAGTTTTGCGTCCGCGCGGTTTTTTTTGTTCAATCGTCCTCGGGGTCTGTTGTGAGATCGGGAAACAGATCCAGCGGGCCGTCAGTTCCGATCGGCAGATAGTCCGCCGACGGTGCAGCACCGGTCATCTCATTGGCCGATATCGCGTTTGCGGCAAATATGCCGATGTCACGCTCGGGGCTATGAGTTCGACTGTGCTTTTTTTGATCCTTCTTCGGATCACCAATCATGAGATCAACCTCCCTGCCGAGAGTGAACATAGTGTTTGGCAGAGAGGAACATTTATACAAAGGTTTTATAAAAATTCGACAAAAATCTTAAATTTAGTATATTTAATACTACTTTGTTATTCTTTGTAATTTTCGGCTTGCGAGTTGAAAAGCTTGAAATACAAGCTGTCCTTTTTTGCCATCAATGCTGCGTGGGTATCAAAATCTGCCACCATACCGCCGTCGATGATTAAAATCCGGTCGCAAAATACGCTGCTTGACATGCGGTGCGAAATATAGAACGCCGTTTTATCGCCGACGAGTTTGTTGAAATTGGCGTAGATATCCGCTTCGGCTAAGGGGTCGAGCGCCGAGGTCGGCTCGTCGAGGATGATGAGCGACGCGTTTTTGTACAGTGCGCGGGCAATGGCGACTTTCTGACTCTCACCGCCCGACATCTCGACGCCGTCCGGAGAATAGGCCTTGCCGAGCATGGTCTTGACACCGTTTTGAAGTGTGTCGATTTTCTCTTTTAATCCGACCTGAATCAACAATTCATCCATATGGCTCTCGTCGGTTCCGCTCTGCTTGCAGGTGATGTTTTCATCAATGCCGAACGCGAACAGGCGAAAGTCCTGAAACACCGCCGCAATACGCGCAATATAGCTTTCATAATCGAAATCGAATATATCCGTGCCGTTGATTCTAATCGTGCCGGAATCGGGTTTATACAGACGACAGAGCAATTTGATCAGCGTCGTTTTGCCCGCTCCGTTTAAACCGACAATCGAGATTTTTTCGCCGCCCTTGATTTTAAAGGAGATGTTATTTAACACCGGATGTTCGCATTTGGGATATGTAAATGTGACATTTTCAAATTCGATGCTCTGAATACCGTCCTCGAAAACGACATGTCCACCGGTCTCTCTTTGATCCGGGATGCGCATAAATTCAAAGAACGGATCGAGGTAGCCGAGCATCTGGTTAATGGTGATCACACTGTTGCCGAGCTGCGTAAAAGTGGCTGAAAAGCTGATTGCCGACGAGACATACATGGTGAACGAGCCGAGCCCGATTTTGGGGCCGAGCTTATCGGTGATCACGCGCAGACCGACATAACCATAAGCCAATGCCGCCTGAAGGTCGCCGATGATGCCCACCAAGCCGTTAAAACTGCCGTATCGCCGGTTGAATTTGGTGAACCAGCTGTTGATGTCGGCGTTATAATAGGTAATCCGATCTGCAAGCATGGGCGCCATATTGTAAAGGCGCGCGTCTTTTTGAATCTTATCGTCAAAGACAAGTCCGACATAATAGCCGTAACGCCGGTTCACCGGAATCAACTGCTCGAAAAATTTGAGTTGAAATTTCCTGAAACTTTGGTTGAACAACAGCGTTGTGGCTAATGCTGCGCACAACAGCAGCACCAACACCCAGCTGAGCGTGAACATCACCGCCATCAAGCCGATCAAAGTGACCGCGCTTTTGAGCGCCGTTGCCGCCTGATTGATCAGATTCTCAAGCGCCGATTGATTGTTGATGGCAAATACGCCCCGCTCCTTGAGATCGAGATAATACGGGTCTTCGAGGTGTGCGTATTCGATATTCATGATTTTATTTGCCATCGCACGCGACATGCTCTGGCGCACATAGATGTTTTTTACATCAATCAGGCGTTTGATTGTATTGGTTAAAAAGGCAAACAGCAGATTGCCGCCGATGATTAAGCCCGCATACAACAATAACTGGGGAGTTCGCATGTCTCCGACCAACTCGTCGACCAAAAATCTCGGTAAAATGACATTTACCATCACCTGACCGCCGCCGACTACTGCATTGACGATTAATATCAGAATGTATGCAGGAGAGATTTTCCATGCCAACGACAGGAAAATGGCGAGCTTTTTGAGGTTTTCGCCGCGTTTGCGTTTCTCGTTATCCATTCTCGGCGACGCCCTCTCTGTAGTATTTCCCCTGCACCGTGAACATTTTATAATACTCTCCGCGTTTGCGCATCAATTCGGTGTGATTGCCGTACTCGCAAAGCCCGTTGTTGTCAAACAGAGCGATTTTGTCGCAGAATTTTGTGCTGGCAAGCCGATGGGAGATATAAATGGCGGTTTTTCCTTTGATCAAGTGGCTGAAATCCTGATAGATTTCGGCTTCCGCCAACGCGTCGAGGGCTGCGGTGGGCTCGTCCATAATCACCATATTGGCATCTTTATACAGCGCGCGGGCGATGGCGAGTTTTTGGCTCTCACCGCCGGACATCAGTGCCCCGTCCTCCTCAATGATTTTCAGCATCATCTGGTCGAGACCCTTATCAAAACTTTTCACCTTTTGCGCGAGACCGACTTTATCAACCGCCGCTTGTACACGCTCTTGGTCAATATCGTCCGACCGGCAGGCGATGTTTTCTTTGACCGTAAACGCAAGGATATTGATATCCTGAAAAACCACCGAAAACATCGACCAAAGCGCAAGGCGATTATAGGCGTTCAACGGTTGTGCGTTGATTAAAATTTCACCCTCGGTAACTTGGAACAATCCAAGCAGCAGCTTCACCAATGTGCTCTTGCCCGCGCCGTTGATTCCGACTATGGCAAGCCGCTCGCCCTTTTTAATTTTTAAATTTAAGTGCTCGAAAATATACCGATCGGTCTTTGGGTATTTAAAACTTACATCTTTAAATTCGATCTCAAGCGTGTCGTTTTTAACTGCGGGAAGGTCGCCGCCCTTTTCCCCGAGTTCTTTGTCCATAAACGCAAAGAAATCATGCGCATACTGCCCTTCGTTAATGATGAAGGTCACATTTTCTATTGACGTCTTCAACAAAACCGAAAGAGAAACCAACGCGGCTAAGTACATGGAAAAATCGGCGATGGACATCCCCGCTCTCATTTTTACAATCAGCAGACCGTAAGTCGCCACATCGCTGATAAGCAGGGTGAGCAGCCCTAAGAATCCGAGGGCGTATTCGCGGTTTTTGATCGCTTTCCATGTGTTTGTATAGCCACGAATCTCCGTTTCGAAATTCTTGGAGATGCGGTCTCTGAAATTATAAAGCCGGATATCTTTGCCGTATGAAAAATCGTGCGTTGTGGTATCGTAATAACGGATTCTGCGTTCCCCGTGTTTTAACTCCGCGCGTTTACT
>CAZTDA010000257.1:0-3973 GCA_964612155.1 uncultured Eubacteriales bacterium
ATGCCGGATTTTCCGAACCGCCGTTTGAGCAGAGCAGGGTCGCTCTGCGCCAAATCGCCTATGGTCAGGACGTTCATGCTTTTCAGCTTTTTGCGCGTGGCGGGGCCGACGAATAGCAGCTCAAACGCGGGGATGTTCCAGATCACGGTCTTCAATTCGTCCTTGCGCAGCACGGTCACCGCGTCGGGTTTTTTCTGATCGGAGGCGAGTTTTGAAAAGATGTAATTATAACTGACGCCGATGGAAGCCGTGAGCTTGAGTTCGCTCTTGATGCGCTCTTTAATCTCAACCGCGATTTCTTCGGCCTTTTCATAAGAATCTACGCTATCTTTGAGCACAATCCACGCTTCGTCGAGCCCGTACGGGATCACGTCAATCCCGTATTCGGCATAGAGCGCCCTCGCCAGTTTGGCGTAATGCACATATTTGTTATAATCGGCGTTGACCAGCGTCAGCCCGGGGATTTTTTGCTTTGCACTGTAAACGCTTTCCCCGGTCATAACGCCGCATGCACCCGCCGCACTGTTTTTGGCTAAGATGATGCCGTGCCGGGTGGCGGGGTCGCCGCAGACCGCCATGGGGATATTCGCATATTCGGGGTGGTCGATGGTCTCGACGGAGGCGAAATAGCTGTTCATGTCGCTGTGCAAGATGAATTTTGCCATATTAACACGCCGCCCCCATCTCTCCATGATATCCTGATTATGCCATAAAAATTGTACCATAAACCGGACTTTCTGACAAGCGGCCATGGATGTCATAGGAAAGCCAAAAATGGTTTTCCGCGTCTCAAACGCAGGATAGAATCTGCAACCGTAAGCCATATAGCGCGCTTCCATCCCCTATTCCCCTCTTTGGAGGGGTGGTCCGCAGACCGGGGTGGTGAGTATTGGGTAGAGGTGTTTTGTAGGGCGGGACGACTCGGCCCGCCGTGCGAACCTCCGGTTGGATCAAAAGCCCTCGTTACCCCTCATTTCACCCACTTATGCATGAACGCTGAATCCGCGGATTGCATTTGAAATCCGAATTTCTCATAGAGCTTGAATGCCGGTGTATCGGTGTCCGTGGAAAGCGTGATGACAATACAGGCATTTTCTTTGGCATAGTTTACAACCGAATTTAAAAGAGCACTTCCGTAACCCTTATGTTGATGATCAGGGGAGATATACATGATATCAAGGCATAATTCATCGCCTCGCCAGTTGTATTTCAAATGGCAAAAAGCAGCGCCGATCAATACATCGTTCTCCCATAGGGTATAGCCGACAAAGCGTTTATGATCAACCAATTCCTTTAAATAGATGGTTGCGGTTTCAAATGTCCACTTGTCATTCCAAGGCGGTAAATTAAAGGTTTGCATAAACACTTCACAGCATTTCGGGAAATCGTCGATAGAGAATTCTTTAATCATTTTTTAATTCCGTTCCTTTTCTATATTTTGAGTATGGATGATTTGTTTTTGAACTTCAAAAACTTATTTGAAGCTGTACTTCGCACGCTTTTAAAATCATATGCCATAATCTGTTAGCTGTCAACATTATTATAAAACAGGGTAATAAATGTTCCACATGGAACAATTTAACAGTTGTGCTTATAATTCGGGTAACCCGCTGCGGGCGTACGCCACTCTAGGCGGACGGTGAAAACCGTCCGCCCATTCGTTGAATTATCCGGGTATTTCGCCTTTGGCGAACAGATTATCTTTGCCCAATCCGCACACATACGGATTTTGGTCGAACTCGTGGCAGAGGTTCAGGAATTCGGCTTTTTGCGCCGGGTCTCCCATGATTTTGCGCAAAATCTCGTTCGAAATCGTCCGCGCATATGCACCGGGCCCCGCGAGCGAGATATTTTTCACACCGCAATCGGTCAAGATCCGTGTCACCTCATCGGGCAGAAAGCCATAGGAGATCGGCCAAGGTGTACCGCCGTTTTCGAACGCGGCGATTTCGGCTTTTCCGTCGTCGAGTAAACCTTTATCCAGCATCTCATGAAATTTTTCGCTGTCGACCTTGAAATCCTTGATCTGAGCGTCTTTATTGCGCACACACCATCGCACAAATGGGTCATCGCAATTTTCATCGAGGACAAACTGCAGCTTTTGAGTCGGATTACACAGATAGGACAGCCAGCCGAGACGACTGTAGACGCTGAGCATGATCCGCTTTTTCGCAAGCCGAACCAGTTCACCGATGACCTTTTCCTGATTTGGCCAAGTGAAGGAAATGGGCGCGTCAAAGCTCATCACCAGATCAAAAGAGCGGTCGGCGAAGGCCGAGAGGTCTTCAAGAGCACCTTTGACAAAGGTGATATCTTGCAGTACTCCGGCTTGCCTTGCCAGTTCTTCCGCCTTGTCAAGCATCGGCTGCGAGATGTCAAAGTGCGTCACCCGACAGCCGTGCTTTGCCAGCAGAATCGAGAAACGCCCGCTTCCGCCCCCGCCGTCAAAGACGGTTTCGATGCCGTTGAGATTCGAAAGCAGTTCCTTTTCGATATGACTTTTTTGAACGATGTCGTCGATGAAGGTGTTTTCGCGGTTGCTCTCCAGTTCACCTTTATCGGGCAAATTCCAATACTTCTCCGAGATTTTTTGACTGTAGTCCATGATGATCACCTTTCTTTCGTTGAGTGGGTTGAGAAGAATTATTGATTTCTACATCCTGATCTGATGTTGTTTGATTTTCCTGATTGCGGTTTTCGTGCGGATGATTCGGTGTTTCATTCGATATCAACTCCTTGATTGTAATGGTTCCGAAGACCTTTGTTTTCGGTGAGAGATTGTTTTGTTCGAGCAGCGTTTTTGCACGTGTTCTCGAAATTGACAGCCCGTCGCTCACGACTTTGTCAAGCCGAAGACCGAAATCGTATTCGCAGGTCATTTCAACGGTGTCAATACCGTCGTCGATGATCTGCTTTTCGAGGATGTATCCCAGCTCCGAGCAATCAATTACCGTATGGTTTTTGATGAGCAGGGACTTGTCGAACGCGTATTTACGGGCGGTCTCCGTGTCGTTTTTGGCAAACGCCGTGTACAACGCTTGCTCGATCTGTTCCGGTTTGACGCGCGAAAGCACAGTCATGTTCCAGGTGCAGTTGCAGTCCTCGCATTTGTAAATCAACCACACATCGATGTTGCGCCCATTGGCGTTCACGCGAAAATTTCCGCTGCAGACGAATTTCTGAACCCTGCCGCATTTGGGGCAGTTGCGCAAAATCTTCGGAGTCTCAGTCGGGGTGATGAACCATTTTTGCATGGTTTTTATTTGGCTTTTTGGAACGTTTCTCTCCTACAAAGATAAAGTAGCCGTCGTGCTCAAAGATCGTGACCCCGCCGAATATGGCGATGAACTTGCGCTTGTACCACTCGCGGCGTTTGGTCACCATCAGCATTTGCCCGCCGGTTTTCAAGTGGCGGTAACCGCCCTCGATAAACCGTTTGGCGACGCTGAAATCGGTGTGATACGGGGGGTTGCTCAGAATCAAATCGAGATCACAGTCGGGTATGGCGTCAAACCCGTCGCTATGCACGATCTTGACTTCGGGTACACCGTTTTGCTCAGCGTTCGCCTGTGCCAGTGACAGCGCGTGCACATCGATATCCGACAGCACCACGTTTTCCGGCCCGGTGAGTATGGCGCATTCAATACCGACAACACCGTATCCACAACCGAGGTCGAGCACTTTATGACCCTTTTGAAAATTGGCATGGGCCAACATCGCAAGGGTGCCAAAGTCGATGTGTCTCGGCGAAAAGCACTTTTCATCGGTGCGGAAAGTCAGATTAATTCCTTTGACAGAGGTATGAAGTAAGTTTTCCAAAATAGCAGCTTCCTTTCCGAAAGCCGCATCACATTTGCGTAAATCAATAAACAAAAAGCGCCTTGTTCCAAAAATCATGGAACAAAGCGTTGATATCTCAATTTCTCTAAAAGCGATGTGTAGGGTATAACACTGTGAGTGATAACCCCGAGAA
>CAZTDA010000258.1:0-3969 GCA_964612155.1 uncultured Eubacteriales bacterium
CAAGTTCGATGCGATTTACACCGGATACCTCGGCAGTTTTGAACAACTGCGCCTGATGGGTGAATTTTTTGACATGTTCAAGGGCAGCGGAATCGTTATGATCGATCCCGTCATGGCCGACAACGGCATTTTATACGGCGGCTTCTCGCCGGATTTTCCCGCCGGAATGGCAAAACTCTGCGCCAAAGCGGATTTGATCGTGCCCAACCTCACCGAAGCGGCCTTTATGCTCGGCGAAAAATTTATCGGCGACACCTATGACAGCGCTTATATCGAGACGCTGATGAAAAAGCTCTCCGCGCTTGGCCCCAAGCAGGTCGTCTTGACCGGCATCAGCTTTACACCGGACAAACTCGGCTCCGCCTGTTATGATGCCAATACCGGTAAAATCGATTATTATTTCAACGAGCGCGTGCCCGGCTACTTCCACGGCACGGGCGATGTGTTTGCCTCGGCGCTGCTGTCTGCGGTGCTGCGCGGCAAGACCCTGCCCGCCGCCATCAAAGTCGCAACCGAGTTCACGCTTGAGAGCATCAAGCGCACCGCCGCCGCCAAGACCGAACCCCGCAACGGCGTGAACTTTGAACAATCGCTTCCCAACTTTATCAAAGCGCTCGATTAAAAATTCAATTGTCATCCTGAGCGCAGTCGAAGGATCTCGGGCAGATAATGCCTCCGGTATTTTGCGGGCGAACACAGTTCGCCCCTACATTTTCAAAAGAGGGACGAGCGGTGTATCAAATTTTCATCGTCGAAGACGATCCGACCATTTCAAAACTGATGGGCAGAGTCCTTGAAAAATGGGGCTTTGCGGTCGCTTGCGTTTCGGACTTTTCGGCGGTGCTGCATGAATTTCGAAGTGCAGCCCCGCATCTGGTGGTGATGGACGTCTCGCTGCCGTATTACGACGGCTATTATTGGTGCGAGCAAATCCGCCGCGAATCCAAGGTGCCGATTTTATTTGTCTCATCCCATACCGATAATATGGACGCGATTATGGCGGTCAATTTGGGCGGTGACGATTATATCACCAAGCCCTTTTCCCCCGAATTGCTGACTGCCAAAATCAACGCCTTGCTGCGCAGGGCCTACAGCTACACCGCCGAGCCGCCCGCTCTTGAAGCCCGCGGCGCATTGCTTTGTGCCGACGGAACAATTTCTTTCAACAGCCAAAGAATCGAACTCTCTAAAAATGAATACCGTATTATGAAAATCTTAATGGAACATAAAAACCAAATTGTCTCCCGCGATACACTGATTAAAGCGCTTTGGGAGTCCGAGGATTTTATCGACGATAACACTCTGACGGTCAACATCAACCGCATGCGCAAAAAACTCTCCGAAAGCGGTCTTGACGACTTGATCTCGACCCGTAAAGGCGAGGGATATTTGATCCATGATTAGAAAATATCTGCGTTATCGGGCATTCGCCCTGCTGCTTTGGCTGGTCGCCGAAATCTTGATTTCGGTTGTCTCGATGCTGGCCGGATTTGACTCCGAATACATAGTATATACCCTTTTGATCTCCTCGTTTACGGTGCTGTGTATCTGCATTTTCGACTTTTTTGTCTTTCGGCGTCGAATGATCATCCTTTTGGATATCCGCGAAAATCTCTCGGATACGCTGCACAATCTGCCCGACCCATCCGAAGCCGTCAGCGCCGAATACACCGAAATCATCACTGCGTTATATGAGCTTTTGCGCCGCGAACGCGAAGCACTCAATTTGACCCACAGCACCCAAATCGAGTATTACACCGCATGGCTGCACCAGATCAAAACCCCCATCGCCGCCATTCGCTTGGCGGTGGATAGTGATTCATCAAACACCGATCCGATTTTGACCGCCGAATTGTTCAAGATTGAGCGCTATGTCGATATGGCGCTGCAATACGCCAAATTCGGGCGGCTTGAGAGCGATCTTGTGCTTGCGCCCTGCAATCTCGACACGCTGGTGCTGTCGTGCATCAAAAAATATTCCACGCTGTTTATTTATAAAAAACTGACCGTTGACTTCGAAAAGACCGGCTTAAGCGTGGTCACCGATGAAAAATGGCTGGCGTTTATCTTGGAGCAGATTTTATCCAACGCCGTCAAATACACCGAAAAAGGCGGTGTGCGTATTTGCGTCGAGCACCGTGCGCTGACCATCGAGGATACGGGTATCGGCATCCGCAGCGATGACATCGACCGCATTTTTGAAAAGGGCTACACCGGATACAACGGCAGATACGACCGCCGCGCCAGCGGTTTGGGGTTATTTATGGCAAAGACCATCGCCGCCGAATTAAATCTCACTTTAACCGCCGAGCGTTTTCGCAAAAGCGGCGCAAAGCTGTTGATCGGGTTGGAAAAAGTCATTAAAGAACCCTAAAGTGACAAAACTGTAAGATTTCGGCGGGGAAATGTAAGCCAAAGCTATGGCAGCCGTTTCTCCTTTTTTGTATCATGTTACAGGAGCGCAAAAAAGCGCTCGAGCACATAAAATACTAAGCTCAATTGAAAGTATCGACAAAAAATCTTCGCAAATGCCGTATATCATGGCATATTCTCGATTTTTTATATACTTTCCGAATTGATCTTAGTATGAAGGAGAAAAAGAGAGATATGGAACTGCTTGAAGTCAAACATTTAAAAAAGGTTTATAACACCCGCCTCGGCGGCAAACAGTGTGTCGCGCTGCGCGATGTCAGTTTTTCGGTCGGCAAAGGTGAATTCACCGCCATCATGGGCGCATCCGGTTCGGGTAAGACCACGCTGCTAAACCTGATCGCCTCACTCGACAAACCCAGTGAGGGCGAAATTCTGCTCGACGGCCTGAACTTTAACGCCATCAGCGATAAAGCCGTCTCGGCATTTCGGCGCAACAACCTCGGCTTTGTGTTCCAGGATTTTAACCTGCTGGATACCTTTTCAATCCGCGACAATATCCTGCTGCCGCTGGTGCTTTCGAACATGCCGATCAAAGAGATGGAGAACCGCCTGCTGCCGCTTGCAAGAAAACTCGGCATCATCGAGTTGCTTGATAAATTCCCATTCGAGGTCTCCGGCGGCGAAAAGCAGCGCACGGCGGTGGCGCGGGCTGTCATCACCGATCCGAAGCTCATTTTGGCTGACGAGCCGACCGGATCGCTGGATTCCAAGGCCTCGGCGGCATTGCTCGACCAATTTTACGACCTCAACGCCGAGGGACGCACCCTGCTGATGGTCACCCATAGTTCAACCGCGGCCAGTTATGCCGGTCGCGTGCTGTTCATCCGTGACGGCGAACTGTTCAATCAGATTTATCGCGGTTCGCTTACGCGCCGTGAATTTTTGGACAAGATTGTGTCGACCCTCACGATTCTCAACGACGGGGGTGTCGACGTTGAATAATCGCCTTTTCAACCGGCTTGCGCGCACCAATTTGGTGCGTAACCGCCGAATGTACCTGCCCTACGCCATCGCTTCAGCCATCATGTCGGCCATGTTTTTTATCATCGTCAACACCGTGCTCAGCAAGAGCATTTCAAACATGAGCAACGGCCCCACGATGACTGCGATGCTCAATTTCGGCATCGTGGTCATGGCGCTGTTCACCTTCGGCTACATGCTCTATCTCAACAGCTTTTTAATCAAGCGCCGCAAAAAGGAATTCGGGCTTTACGGCATCCTCGGACTTGAAAAGCGCCATGTCGGCAGAATCATCTTAGCCGAAAACTCCATGCTCAACTTCTCGTCGCTCGGTGCCGGATTACTGCTCGGAACCGTCTTCGGAAAATTGATCTTTATGCTGCTCATGGTCATCGTCCACTCCGCCCCGGACAGCAAATTCGAGCTCTCACCGTGGGCTTATGTCGCCACAATCCTGTTTTTCGGCGTAATCTTCTTCATCACTTCAATCTATAATCAGTTCCGTGTGCGGCTGGCCAACCCGATTGATTTGATCAACGGCGACAAAAAGGGCGAAAAAAAGCTGCGCGGCGTCAT
>CAZTDA010000259.1:0-3963 GCA_964612155.1 uncultured Eubacteriales bacterium
CCGAATCGATTAAAACCGCTCTCAAGCTCGACGACCCCGGAAACGGCATCATCTATATCCAGTCAGCAGAAAAAACGTACGGGATTTATCAATAGTATACAGTAAGGAAATGATGATCAATGAAAATTAAATTATTACAACCCCAATATCCGAAAAAGGGGAATTCGGCGGCGTGTTTTGAGTGGATTTTACAACGGCTTGACGAATGTGACGAGTCGCTCGACCTGATTGTCACACCCGAATATTCAAACGCGCCGGGAATTGACACCCGTGAAGAGCTTGATGCGTTTTGTAAAACAAGCACCGATCGGTTGATTTCCGCCGCAAAAGAAACGGCTAAGCGCTGCCGGTCATTTGTCGCGGTCAATCTCGCTTATCACGAGGGCGGGGAGTTATATAACACGACGATGCTTTTCGGGCGGGACGGCAATTTGCTGCACCGATACAATAAAGTACATCTGCCGCCGTTCGAATGCGGGGTATTAAAAGCCCGGCGCGGAGACGGCATGGATATCGTCTTTGACATCGAGGGCATTCGGTTCGGATTTTTAACCTGTTATGATATGTATTTCGGCGAATTGATCGAAAAATTGGCATCGTTGAAACCCGATGTAATTGTTTTCCCGTCCTACCAGCGGGGCGAGACCTGCGAAAACCTCTATGCCCAGACCCGCTTGTGTGCCAGCCGTTGCAACGCTTTTGTACTGCGCTGCTCCTATTCCATCGAGCCGGATTCGGTTCGCGGCGGATGCACACACATTGCCGATCCGGCAGGGAATCCGGTTGCCGATTTCGGTCAGCAGGTCGGCGTTCTGGACTGCGAAATCGATCCGAAACAAAAAACCATGCGCGCAAACGGTTTCGGGATGCCGATGATCCCGGGCGACCTGTTTATCGAAAACGGGCGCGTACCCACGGCTTACCGGCAGTGCGGTTCTTCGATGTCGCTGTCCGACGCCGAATTACCCTATCCGCGCATCTGCGCGCACCGGGGTTTTAGCGCGATTGCGCCCGAAAACACCCTGCCCGCGTTCGGAGCGGCGATTGCCCTCGGGGCGGACGAAATTGAATTTGACATCCGGTTTTCTTCGGACGGCGTTCCGATGGTGATTCACAACGACACCGTCGACGAAGTGACGTATGGCACAACAACGGGAAAAGTCACCGATTACACCTGTGCGCAACTGGCGGAGATGAATGTCGGAAAAGGCGCGTTTGACGGACTGAAATTAGCCACGTTCGAAGAAGTGCTTAAAAAGTTCGCCGGACAGGTGATTATGAATATTCATCTCAAAGGGGATGCCGAATCGGGGCAAAAAGAGGCCGTCTACAGTCCGGAAAAACTAAAAAAGATCATGGATTTGGTCGAACAATTCGATTGCAAAAATTATATCTACATTGCGGGCTGCCGCGATGTGCTCAAGACCGCACGCAAATATTACCCCGAAACCCCGCGTTGCTGCTTGGACGGTCAATTGGATTACAAACTGGTCGAAACCGCAATCGAATTTGAGTGTAAAAAGATTCAATTGTTTAAACCCTATTTCAATCAGGGTATGATCGACAAAGCACATCAAAATGGAATGCTTTGCAACGTTTTCTGGTCCGATGATCCCAAAGAAGCCGTGGATTTTATCAAAATGGGCATCGACACGATTCTGACCAACGATTATCTTCAAATCGCAAACGCCGTGAAAAAAGCTATTCAAAACAATTGAAAAGCAGGACAAGTTCAGTTATAATAAAATCAACATAAACGGCGGAGGGATTGTACATATGAAAGAAATTTTCGTAACCGGCGAGTCGCTTCCCATCGCATATCATAAAGCGCTGGTCGCTTTGGCCGAGCAGGGCGATATTCTGACCTGCAACGACTGGGGTCAGATGCAAAAAGAGGTCAGCATGACCTATGTGGTTGAAAATCCGCTGGCCGAGCCGATGGTCAGCCGCCTTTACATCGGCGGTTTTTATGAATTGCAACAATATGTCATGGAGATGTTGGACGGCATCCTCGACTTTAAAATCGGCGACGGCAAGTGCTGGGAATACACCTATCACGACCGCTATTACCGCCAGCTGCCCTTTGTCATCAGTGAGTTGAAGCGCAACCCCGACAGCCGCCGCGCGATTATGAACATCCGCGACTTCGAAATCGACACAAACAACAACGATCCCGCCTGCTTGCAGAGCATTCAATATTTCATCCGGGGCGGCAAACTGCACTGCAAGATTTTAATGCGCTCCAACGACGCCGCGCAGGCCAACTTTATGAACGCATTTGCCTTTATCCAACTGCAAAAGAAGGTTGCGGATGAGCTGGGCGTGCCGGTCGGCACCTACACCCACCGTGCCAACAGTTTTCACTGCTACGAGCGCAACTTCAAATTGCTCGAACAATACGTCGACGGCATCAAGAACAAGCCGCTTGAAGAAATCACCTACGAATACGAGGGCTTTTATAAAGACATGATGGCCGAGAGTATCCCCGCCATCAACGCCGCAGTCGGAAAACTGCGTGCCGAGATGGACGCGAGAGGCAAATAGAATATAAACAAAAAAGGCGGGAGCAATCCCGCCTTTTCAATTTCTGTCATTCTGAAGCGCAAAAGCGTCATTTCATGACACTCTGAAGAATCTCGGATTGATAACAGCTTCCGGGGATGCCTAAAACTGCATGGTTGCGAGATCCTTCGACTCCGCTTCGCTGCGCTCAGGATAACAAATTAAACTTTATTATATCAACTTCCGAATGTTGTACATAGAACTCAGTACTGTCCAGTTCTGCGGGAACGGGCGGTTTAATGTCCAATAGCTGATGCCGCCGAGGTTAAACTGATTTACTAAAAGCAGCTTGGCGCGGATGCTGCGGGCGTCTTCAAACCACACTTCATGGCGGTTCCCGCCGCTGTAATAAAAATAATAGGGCGATTGCGCCAAAACATCGAATTCGATGTTTGCACCGACACGGGCGGCCTGATCCACGGCCTCGACATTGGAAACGACTCGTGCGGCAGTACCTTGCACAAAGGGCAGTGTCCAATCATAACCGTAATTGGGGATGCCCATTAAAATCTTCCGGGGCGGGATCGCCGTAACGGCGTATGTAATAACTCTGCGCACCTGATTCAACGGGGCGACGGCCTGCGCGGGCCCGAAACTGTATCCCCATTCATAGGTCATGATCACGACATGATCGGCAACTTCTCCGTGCACCGGGTAATCGTGGGCTTCATACAACAATCCCGGTTGCGTGGCGCTGGTTTTGGGGGCGACATTGGTGGTCAGGGTGTACCCCAGCGGCTTAATGCGAGCGGCGGTTTTTCGCAGAAATGCGTTGTAGGCCTCGCGGTCGCGCGGATAAATATATTCAAAGTCGATATCCAACCCGTAATAATTTTTGCTTTGCAGCGTCGCAACGATGTTATCCAGCAAAGTGTTTTGCACTTGCTGATTGTTAAAAATGGTACTGACCAGATCGCTGCTGAAGTCACCGCTCGCATCAATGTTGGTGATTACCATCAATGGGGCAACCCCGGCGGCGCGAGCGGCTTGAATCAGCGGCGTGTCGTTAATGGTACTTAAACTGCCGTCAGGTCGAATCTCATAACTGAAAATCGAGAGATATGTAAGATAGGGCAATATGCTTTGCAGCAGCGCAGTGTTGATGTTGGGAAAGGCGTATCCGTTCACGTCGATGGTGCCGAGTTTGGGCTGGGCGGGGATGTTGATCACCTGCCCTACAGTGAGCTGTGAGGGGTTTGTGATCTGGGGATTTGCCCGCTGCAGAGCCGCCAAGGTGACGTTGAACTTGCGCGCGATGGTGAAAAGGGACTCGCCGGGCCTGACGGTATAGGTGGCCGGGCTTACAATCACCAGCGCCTGCCCGATGACCAGCCGCTCGGGATTGGTCAACCCGTTTGCCTGTATAATCGACGCAGGGGTCACCCCGTAATTTCGTGCGAT
>CAZTDA010000260.1:0-3955 GCA_964612155.1 uncultured Eubacteriales bacterium
GGGTTTTCGCTATTGACAAAAAACGCGTGAAAATGATATAATTTCTCTTTGTGAAACCGATCTGAGCCGTGCGCTCAAGAGCCCTCGGGCTCAAGAAAGGAATGGTCCCCGACATGAAATGGTTAGGTCTGAACGAACTGCGTGAGATCTATCTCTCTTTTTTTGAGAGCAAAGAACATTTGAGAATGCCCAGCGCACCGCTTTTGCCGTCTGAAGACAAGAGCTTGTTGCTGATTAACGCCGGCATGGCACCGTTTAAAAAGTATTTTTCGGGTCAGGCAGAACCGCCGCGCCACCGTCTGACTTCTTGCCAAAAATGCGTACGTGTCAACGACATCGAAAACGTCGGCATCACGGCGCGTCACGGCACTTATTTTGAAATGCTGGGCAACTTTTCGTTCGGCGACTACTTTAAGCGTGAATCGCTGAAGTGGTCGTGGGAACTGTGCACCAAGGTGCTCGAAATGCCGCCTGAAAAACTGTGGGCGACCATTTACATCGATGATGACGAGGCCTTTGAGATCTGGACCAAAGAGATCGGAATGCCCGCAGACCACCTTGTGCGGTTGGGTAAAGACGATAACTTTTGGGAGATCGGCTCGGGCCCCTGCGGCCCCTGTTCCGAGATCTATTTTGACCGCGGTCCCGAATACGGCTGCGGCAGCCCCGACTGCAAGCCCGGCTGCGACTGCGACCGTTACATGGAGTTTTGGAACAACGTCTTTACCCAGTTCGACTCCGACGGCAACGGCCACTATTCCGAGTTGGAACACAAAAACATCGATACCGGCATGGGTCTTGAGAGGCTTGCCTGTATTTTTCAGGGTGTCAACAGTTTATTTGAAGTTGACACAGTTCATAAAATTCTCGACCACATCTGCCGCGTCGCCGGAGTTCAATATAAAGACAACGCTAAAAAAGACATCTCGATCCGCGTGATCACCGACCATATCCGTGCAACCACGTTTTTAATCTGCGACGGTGTGCTGCCCTCCAACGAGGGACGTGGCTATGTGCTGCGCCGTTTGCTGCGCCGCGCCGCACGCCACGGACGTTTACTCGGCATCGACAAGCCGTTTTTATCCGACATCTGCGATACCGTTGTCGCCGAAAACAAGGGCGCATATCCCGAACTGGTGACACAGGCCGCATTTATCAAGCGCGTGATCACCGAGGAGGAAAAGCGTTTTAACGCCACGATCGACAGCGGCAGCCAAATGCTCGACGAACTGCTTTCCGACCTCGAAAAAGCCGGAAAGACCGTTTTGGACGGTGCGGATGCCTTTAAACTCTATGACACCTTCGGATTCCCGATCGACTTGACCCGTGAGATCGCCGAAGAGCGCAACATCACCATCGATATGGACGCTTTTAAGGTGTTGATGGACAAGCAGCGCGAGACAGCACGTTCTGCGAGAAGCAATTCCGCCATTTTGGGCTGGGAGACCAACGAGACCGTCGCGGCACAACCGTCGACCGAGTTCGTCGGTTATGCACAGACCGAAGCCGACTGCAATATCCTTGTGTTGATCGGGGACGGTGAAGCTGTTTCGGCTGCGATGGAAGGTGAAAAGTGCGTTGTGATCTGCGACAGATCGCCGTTTTACGGCGAGAGCGGCGGCCAAGTCGGCAGCAAGGGCATAATCACACAGGATGGCGGCGTATTTGAGGTCACCGATACCAAAAAAGCTCCCGGCGGACAACTTTTGCACTCCGGATTTGTGAAAAGCGGCATGATCTCCGCCGGAAAAGCGCATGCCGAAGTTGAAAATAAACGGATTTTGGCGACCATGCGCAATCACACTTCAGCGCACTTGCTGCAAGCGGCTCTGCGTAAGGTTTTGGGCGACCATGTCCACCAAGCCGGACAATTGGTTGATGAACACCGGATGCGTTTTGACTTTTCGCACTTCTCCGCCGTCTCGGCAGAGGAACTTGAAAAAATTGAAGCGCTCGTCAACGATGCCATTTTTGCCGCACTGCCCGTCACAGTCACCGAGATGCCGATTGACAAGGCCCGCGAAATGGGCGCGATGGCGCTGTTCGGCGAAAAATACGGCGCAACGGTTCGGGTCGTGGATGTTAAGGGCTTTTCCACCGAACTCTGCGGCGGTACCCACATCGACAACACCGCCAAAATCGGCGCGTTTAAGATTATCTCCGAGAACTCGGTTGCTGCCGGCGTGCGCCGCATTGAGGCGGTCACCGGAGAAAATCTGCTCGGTTATTTTGCCGAAAAACAAAAGCTGCTTGATACCGTCAGCGAACAATTGAAGCTCAAGGACAGCGCAGGTATTCCCGATAAAATTACACATCTGCTTGACGAAAACCGCGAGCAGACTCAAAAGTTTAATAAACTGCGCTCCGCGTTTGCGATGATACAAATCGACAGTATGCTCTCGGGTGCGTTAATAGTGAATGATATTTCCGTCATCACCGCCCGGCTGGAAGACAGCGACGCCGCGATGCTGCAGGAGATGATTGAAAAACTGACCGATCGCTGCGGTGACGGAAAGCTTGTAGCAGTACTGGCCGGTATCAACGAGGGCAAATGCCAGTTTGCGGTCGGCTGTTCCAAAAAGGCGGTCGAAGGCGGGCTGAAAGCCGGAAACATCGCCCGCGCGGTCGCTCAGGTCACCGGCGGCAACGGAGGCGGACGTCCCGACTTTGCCATGGCGGGTGTAAAAGATATGACTTTGATCGACAAGGCGCTTTCGGAAGCGAAAAATATCATCGCATTTTCAAAGTAGGAGGGCTGTATGGACTGTATTTTTTGCAAAATCATCGCCGGTGAGATTCCGAGCAAAAAGGTCTATGAGGACGAAAAAGTGTTCGCCTTTTACGACATCAATCCGCAGGCCAAAATCCATGTCCTCGTGGTGCCCAAACAGCACATCTGCTGTGCCAACGCGATTGATTCCGGTAATTCCGGTACGGTTGCTGCGGTATTCGAGGCGATTCCGAAGATTGCAAAATCTCTTGGAATAGAAGATTACCGCGTGATTAACAACTGCGGCGAAAAAGCCGGACAGAGCGTTTTGCACTTGCATTTTCATTTGCTTTATGACGAAAAACTCGGCGCAAAAATCGTTTGACGAAAGGGATTAAATTTATGCCTGAATTTTATGAAATGACCATTGCGGGGCTGAAACGGCAGCTCCCCATCTGCCCGATCAACGACAAGCTCGACATCGCGGCGTTTATTCTGCTCGGCGATGTGGAACTGACCGTCGCCTGCGCCGAAGCGCTGTTGCAAAAAGCGCCTGAGTTTGACATCATATTAACCCCCGAGGCCAAGAGCATTACGCTGGCTTACGAGATGGCAAAGATGAGCAATAAGCCGTATCTGGTGGCTCGTAAAAGCGCAAAGCTGTATATGAAAGACCCGATTTTTGTCGAGGTCAAGTCCATTACGACCGAAAACACGCAAAAGCTGTACATCGACAGCAAAGAAGCTGCGCGGATGAGAAATAAAAAAGTTTTGATTGTCGACGATGTCATCAGTACCGGAAAGTCGCTGGAGGCGGTGGAAACGCTGGTTCGCAAGGCGGGCGGCGTGATTTGCGGTCAGATGGCGGTGCTTGCCGAGGGTGATGCCGCCGAACGCAAGGACATTCTGTTTTTGGAGCCGCTTCCCCTGTTCTTTAAATAACCCATGAAGATTCGGCTGTTCGCGTGGAGCGGTCTGGCCGGTCTCGGGGCCTTAATTGCGGTCGCCTATTTCGGCACTGACTTGATTGCACTCGCTGCGGGGATTTTATTAATTCTGTCCGCCGTTGTGTTGCTTTGCTTCAAACGCACGCGTGAACTTCCGTTCAATTGGATATTTTTCATCATCGGACTGCTGCTGTGCGCCTTTTATGCGCAGCAGCAGTTTGTTCGTATACCGATCACGGCGCTTGCGGAAAGGATTTATACCATGACGGGGTGGGTTGCTTCCGAAGCCGAAAATGCC
>CAZTDA010000261.1:0-3947 GCA_964612155.1 uncultured Eubacteriales bacterium
GTTATCAGGTGTCAATTAAACTGGACGAAAGATTTTTAACAAAGTTTATCAACGAAAATGAATATACGGCAATCGCAACACAAGCCGAGGCGGCTCTGACTCTGCTGACCTCGAAAAAAGGTCCGGGCAACGATTTTTTAGGGTGGCTTGATCTGCCCGAGAATTATGACAAAATCGAATTTGAACGCATCAAGGCGGCGGCAAAACGCATTCGCGCAATGTCCGGCGTCTTGGTTGTCATCGGCATCGGCGGTTCGTACTTGGGCGCAAGAGCAGCCATCGAGCTGCTGCGCGGCAGCCAATATAACTTGTTCACCAATGATATGCCGCAGATTCTCTTTGCCGGCTGCAACATCAGCTCCGACTATTTGAATCAATTGTTGAATTATTGCGAAGAACGTGAGATTTGCGTTAATGTCGTTTCCAAATCGGGTACGACAACCGAGCCCGCTATCGCATTCCGCGCGTTTTCCGATCTGATGCAAAAAAAATACGGCAAAAGCGCCAAAGACCGCATTTTCGTCACCACCGACAAAGCGCGCGGCACGTTAAAAGCGCTCGCTGACAAAGAGGGATACGAGACCTTTGAAATCGCCGACGACATCGGCGGTCGTTATTCGGTGTTGACTGCGCCGGGATTGCTCCCGATGGCGGTTGCGGGCATCGATATCGATGCGGTCATGCGCGGAGCGGCAAGTGCCAAAAAAGAATCGGCCGACTCCGAATTTGAAAACAATCCTTGTCTCAAATACGCAGCAATCCGCAATATGCTTTATCGCAAGGGCTTTTCCACCGAAATCCTGGTTGGTTTCGAGCCGGATTTCACGATGATGGGTGAGTGGTTTAAGCAGCTTTACGGTGAGAGCGAGGGCAAAGACAACAAAGGCATCTTCCCGGCAAGCGCCATGTTTTCAACCGATCTGCACTCCATGGGTCAATATATCCAGCAAGGGCGCAGAGATCTTTTTGAGACCGTTGTCTGGTTTAAACAGCCCAAATCCGAATACCTCATCGGTTACAGCGAGGGCGATGCCGACGGTTTAAATTATCTCGAAGGCAAGGGCGTTTCATACGTCAACAATATGGCCATGGAAGGCACTTTGTCCGCGCATAACGACGGCGGCGTACCCTGTGTGCTGCTCGAATGCGATAAAATTGACGCTTATCATTTTGGTTATATGGTCTATTTCTTTGAAAAGGCCTGCGCCATTTCCGGATACCTGCTAGGAGTCAACCCATTTGACCAACCGGGCGTGGAATTTTATAAGAAAAACATGTTTAACCTTTTGGGTAAACCCACAAAATAATTTCATTATGGAGGTAACGCCAATGTTGAAACTGATCGTCGGGAAAAAAGGTTCGGGCAAAACCAAACTTTTGATCGAGGGCGTAAACGGCGCCGCCAAAGAGAGCAAAGGCAACGTCGTGTGCATCGAAAAGGGATTGAAGCTTCGTTATGATCTTTCCCTTGCGGTAAAACTGATTGATATCGATGAATACCGAGTAGAGGGTTATGGCGAGCTGTACGGATTTCTCGCGGGTCTGACGGCCGGAAATTATGACATTACCGACATCTATGTGGATGGACTGTTTAAAATCTGCCCCCGCGATTTCGGCGCAATGGAAAAGTTCTTTGAAAAAATCGCCACGCTGGCGAACCCGCACGATGTCAAGCTTGTTTTCACGGTATCGGCGGATATCGAAGAACTCCCCGCAAGTGTCAAGCAGTATATATAGTGAAGTCATTGAAAATCAACGCGTAAATGAATTAAGCAGTAAGCGGCATCACTATAACAATTACATTTCTAAATCAAAAAAACACAGGCGGTCGGATTTTTCCGACCGCCTGTGACATTTTAATGATCTTGACTGTTTCGCTAAAATGATTATTTTTTTCTTAAAAACTCGACCGCAGCAAGTCCCGCCGAAGCGCCTTTTGAAACAGCAATAGAAACTTGCAGCAAACCGCCGGTACAGTCGCCTGCGGCAAACAGTCCGGGCAGATTGGTTCTGCCTCCCTCGTCGGCAGCAATGTAAGCGCCTTTGGTGACCGCACCGAGCTTTTTGGCAAAGTCGGTCGCACCCGCAACGCCGATGGCGACAAACAAGCCGGAGAGGGGCAGGGCGGTTCCGTTTTCAAATGTGACTTCCCCGAGCCGATCTTCGCCGCTCAACGAAATGATTTTGTCGGTGATAACAGTAAAACCGGTAAAATTAGCGGAGGGCTGTTCTCCGTTTGTTAAAATCGTCACACCCGCCGCGATATTTTTGAGTTCTTCGGCTTCGGCAAGCGCATAGTCACCGCTGCCCAGCACCGCAACGTTTTTGCCGCGATAAAAAAATCCATCGCAGACCGCGCAATAACTGACGCCTTTTCCCTCGTAGTCAACAAAGTGCTCGATTTTCGGAGTCGTCCTTTTAGAGCCGGTTGCAATTAAAAGCGATTTTGATTCGTATTCGTCGGATTTCCCCTTGACTTCATAGGTACCCATGTAACCGATGCCGACAACTTCATCTTCGATTACTTCAATCCCGAGATTTTGCGCTTGATCGATGCCGTCCCGATAGAGTTTTGCACCGTTTATCGAACCGGGAAATCCGTAATAATTGTCGATTTTTTCGGCTTTCCAGAGCGAACCGCTGCCGCTGTGAATCACGCCTACCGAAACACCGGCGCGCTTTGCATAAAGCGCCGCCGAAATGCCGGCAGGACCTCCTCCGATGATAACCAGATCAAAATTCTTCATTAAAATAACCTTTCAGCCAACTTCGCAACCGCCGCCTCGTTTTTGGGATTCGGCGCTTTTGCGACCTTTTTTAACACCCATTGCTCGGTATGGACGCTGCGTTCATTGGGCAACATTTCATTCAATTCGCCAAGTGTTTCCATCTCGATAAATTTTTCGTTGGTATAGGTCTCAAACGACATGCCGTGGTCGGGATAATTCCCGTGCTTATTGTGCGTAAATTTCTTGACAAAAGCGGTGCCGTTGATAACGTAAGCCGCTCTGCCCACGGTGTTGCTGATGCCGAACTTAAAAGCGCCATCCGGAGTGCTCTCGACACTGCGCAGCGTAATGTAGTCCTTGCCCCAGCGCACTCGGCTGTCAGCCATATTGGTATAAGGCCAGAGCTCGATGGTGCGGTTGGAGAGAAATCCCGTCTGCTCCTTGGACTGCGGGACAATCTCAAGACCGTTCGGTGCAAGCACCGAGAGCGCCCATACCGCAATATTGCGGATGCCGCCGCTGCGGTTGTCGATGATATTGTTTACAGTGACAATCGGCTTTTTGTTGTCAACAACAAGCTCCAAGGCGAATTGCAAACCGAGTGTCAACGCCATTTTCGGTTCAAAGGTAAATTTGTTGCCGTCGGCAGACCATTTTACCGACTCGTCCTCGGGCATATACGAATACGGATATTCCTCCGGCGAAAACCATATGCGGTGACCGCCGAGAATCTGCCAGAACTTGCCCTTGCCGAATGCGGCTTCAAAGACCGCATCACCTTTTCCCACGGTAATATCGCGCCGGTCATCGTTGAACATCACATTCTGCCCGTTCACAAGCGCAAAATAGATCACGCGCGGTCCGATGTCAATGGTTACTTTGAGTTCGACAGCGCCGTTGGTGATCGCAACAACTTTGCCGTAATTTTTATATTCTTCGATTTGATAGGTGACTGCCATAATATCCCTCCGTGTTTTGATGTGTTTATTATACCGTAAAAACAAACTTGATTCAAGTGAGAAAATCACAAAATCGCAGCCGGTGTCGCCCGATATTCATCTACAACCATGGACGGGTCGGGCAGACAGAGCGCATAAATCGAACTTGCCTTAACTTCATGTGCAAATGCCGCTGCGCATCTTTCGTCGGCGGCAAATTTGGCGCTCTTCGTATAAATGGGAATCCCGCTGTCTGCGGCGTTTTTGATGATCTCACTGC
>CAZTDA010000262.1:0-3932 GCA_964612155.1 uncultured Eubacteriales bacterium
TCAAGTGGCGAACAACGGTAAAAATACGAGAAAAATTTCGGTACTTTTCATGTTTATTTTATCCGTCTACCGTTCCCTTGTCAAGCGTTTTGCAGACGCGACTCGATTTGACAGTCCATACCCGTGGTGCTATAATCGTTCTCGGTAAAAATGCGCCGCAAGCGGCTGCATATTGATATTAAATTGATTTGTGAGGCATTAAAAAATGGATTTACAAGCCCTGCTCAAAAATATGAAAAACTGCCCCTGCGGCAAAGTGCATACATTTGACACGAAGTTTTGCGAAATCGGCAGCGGCCTGACCGCCAAGACCGGCGAAATTCTTGAAAAAGCCGAATTTGATAAACACATTTTACTCGTCGCCGACCGCAACACGCTCAAAGCGGCGGACGGAATCTTGGAGGCGCTGAAGGGCTCCGGATTTATCGTCAAGCAGTTGATTTACGACGACCAGAAATACGCCATGGCGGAACAGATTGACGAAATTGAGGGGTTGTGTTCCGACATCGGCGCGATCATCTCGGTCGGGACGGGTTCGTTAAATGACATCTGCCGGGTCGCTGCGTTCCGAAAGCAAAAGCAATACTGCATTTTCGCAACTGCACCCTCGATGGACGGCTTTGCCTCCGACACCGCGCCGATCGTAAAAAACAACTATAAAACCTCGTGGAAGGCCAAGCAGCCCGAGGTCATTATCGGAGATACCAAAATTCTTGCAGCTTCCCCGACGATTTTAAAATCCGCCGGATTCGGCGATATGGTGGCCAAATATTTAGCGCTGGTCGAGTGGAAAATCGCCCACCTTGTGGCGGGCGAGTATTACTGCGAAAACGTTGCGGGATTGGTCGAGGAGGCCATTCGGCGCATTACCGCGTTATGCGACCATGTGACCGACAGCGATGAACAAACCGCCGGAAAGATTATGGAAGCGCTGGTGCTGACCGGACTTGCGATGAAACTGACCGGCAACTCCCGCCCCGCCGCCGGTTCGGAGCATGTCGTTTCACACTTCTTTGAATGCAAAAAGATTGTCAAGGGTATCTGGCCGGATTATCACGGCAGAAAAGTCGGTGTTGCCACCGTGCTGTTAAACCGGATGTACCGCCGAATCGCCGCCGATTATCCCGAAGTCGAGACCCACGCCGACAACCCCGACTGGGACACGATTAAAGCCGTATACGGGCCCGAGTTGGTGGATTCAATGTTAAAAGAAAACAACCCCAGCATCGTCGCGAATGTCGATCCGAAGCATTTAAAAGAATGCTGGCCGCAGATTCGCAAGTTGATTTTAACCGAATTGCCGACCGACGAACATCTGGTGGATATGATGAAGCGTGCAGGCGCGGCGACCACCCCCGAAGAGGTGCATGTAGACGCGCAATTATTGCACGACGGGCTGAAATACCACCCGTATATGCGTTATCGGATGTTGTTTTCGCGTCTGCTGCCGATGACGAATGTGGATATCGACAGATATTTTAAATAACCAAAAAGGCGGATGAAAATCCGCCTTTTACTTTTAACTGCGGCAGCAGATCAAGCAAACCATGCTATTGTAAAAATAACATTTACTAACATGGCTAAAATTGGAATAACTCTATTCATTTTTATTCTGTTTACATCTACGCCATTATCAATAGCTTTGTTGATTTTAATGAGTGTAATAACACCTAAAATAATACCCATAAAAGGAAGCCAACATGTACAGATTGAAGCAATAGCTAACGAATGTGTTTGATTGATTGCTTGTGCATCAAAAACTTCCTTTTCATATTGCTTTTTCCTTTGTACAATCTCGTATTCCCGACTCCATAGAAGATCCCCGTTAGAATTTCGGATAACCTGTAAGTTTTGGCATCGTCCTAAGATATCTTCTCTTGATAATGGATTAGTAATATCGTGTTTTCTTCCGGTGTTATCCCTAAAAAATCTTGGCATAACAATGGATTTTAAATTTACACACTCATCAAAAATCCAAAATCCGAAATCAGAGACACTATCCGGAATAACAATGGAAACAAGAGATTTACACCTCTCAAAAGTCTTGTTTTCTATAATTCTTACACTATCGGGAATTGTAATTTCAGAAATCGGAAGATTAGAAAAAACGCCGTGAATGAGTTTGACGACTGCGTCCGGTATCACAGGGGATGCAGAAACACCGTTATATTGGCAAAGTAATCCCGCACGAACTACGAATATTTCCCTACTGCCTCCGCTATATTCATTGTTATCATGTTTTGATGTAAAGATCGTTCCGCAATAAGGACATATGGCAGTGCTTTTGTTTCTATCAACTTGTAATACTGCGTTACAATTCGTACATGTCGAGCTGATATACTGCATTAAATCACCTCTTATACTGGACGAATTATATAGTATTTTTTGTATTTTGTCAATATTCGACTATCATCTTCATGTGAAGAAACCGATAATAGCTGGGATATAAATTAACCAGAAAGTCGATAGGATGATACCCACGATCAAACCAATCTTGGACTTGATTCTACCCGCTCTTCACAATCTCTCGCATTAATATATAACAGAACCAAAAAAATACGTGCAGTAACCGCTAATGGCGATTGCTGCACGCACTTTTCGTTGATAAAAATCAATAGTAATAATCGTAGTAACTGGAATAGCTACCCACAGCGATCAAGCCGACGATGAATACAATCCAATAAATCGTCCAGAAAATACCTGCGATCAAGCCGATGATGGCTAAAACCAAACCTGCGGTGACCATCCCGTTTTTAACGCCTAATCTTTTTGCCGCATTTGCCTTTTTAATTCCGATGATGCCGAAGACAAAGCCCAAAATCGGAACGGCACACAAGACAAACGAGAGGATACCCCAAACCAACGCTGATGTGGCTGCGCTCTTGCCCTCGGGGGACTCGTAGGGGACCTGTGCATATCCGGGCTGCTGGTAAACGGGCTGCTGATAACCGGGTTGTTGGTAAACCGGCTGCTGGGGCTGCTGATAAGTGGGCTGTTGATATACCGGTTGCTGTTGCTGGGGTTGCTGTGCCTGCTGCTGCGGAGTTCCTGTCTGTGCGCCACAATAGGTGCAGAATGTGGCGTTATCGGGAATCTCTTTGCCGCAATTTTTGCAGAACATTATGTACTCCTCCTTTTTCCTTTCGGTTTATAATGGTATTATATCGGCTGAGAAAATAGATGTCAACACAAATTCTTCATATTTGACTCAAAAACGATTGTTTTTCCTTAACTTTTAATGTTTCATGACATATTTGAGATAAAAATCCTCATCCGTTGCTGTCAGATAAATGATTCCTTCTACTAAGCCGATAATGGAAGGAATTCCGGTCCAGCAAAAGAGAATATAGACAATGCCCAGACCGATCTGATCCAAGTAAAATTTGTGTATTCCGAGCCCACCCAACAAGATTGCAAACAGCCCCGCCGCTAATTTGTTTTTGCCGCAATTGGCGTATGCTTGTCTTGCATCTTGGTAACCGGGCTGCTGATAAGGGGGTTGCTGATAGCCGGGCTGCGAGTTTCCGAGCTGTGCACCGCAATAGTTACAAAATGCCGTGTTGTCGGGCAACTCTCTGCCGCAATTTCTACAATACATACTTAATCCTCCTTTTCTCGAGAATATAAATTTATTATATCCTGCGGATCAATATATGTCAATATTATGTTGGAATTTTAAATAAATGCTAAAGTTACATCATTTTACTTGTTTAGAAGTTTTTACCTGAGGTAGGTTCGCCAGGGGTAAATTCTTGAACAATCGCACGATATGTGTTAATATACAATCAGAAACGGAGGCGTATTTATTCATGAGTTTGATTACCGTACTTTGCGCAAACCCCTGCATTGATAAAACCCTACAGATACCCTTGGTCGTTCCCGGCGGGACAAACCGGGTTCAAAAGACCCTTCGAAGCGTCGGCGGAAAAGGA
>CAZTDA010000263.1:0-3931 GCA_964612155.1 uncultured Eubacteriales bacterium
GGCGGCAAAACCGCCCGGACTGAACTGACTAAATTATGCGGTGAATTTGGCAAACATAAAATCTCCGGCATAAACGATATCTTCATTCACAACGTGGAGCGGGTCAGCGCGTTGCGCTACCAGGTATGGATTGACGACGAACTGTACGCCAATGAGATCGTCGGCGACGGCGTCGGGCTGGCCACCGTGCACGGCAGCACCGCCTACTACCGCAGCATCACCCACAGCATTTTCCGGGTCGGGCTGGGACTGGCGTTCAGCAACAGCACCGAAGCTGTAAACCATCTGGTCATTCCGGAAAGCTCGATTGTCCGGATCAAGATCGTCCGCGGCCCCGCCATCATGGTCGCCGACAATTCCCCGGAAAAAATCGAATTGAAGGAAGGCGATGAAGTCGCCATCCGGCAGTCACCGGAGAAAGCCATTGTTTTCGGGCTGGAGAATTTCATGTGCCAGCGCTGCCGCATATTGCGGCACCCGAACAAGTATCCGTTCAAAAATTATTACCCGAGTTTCAAATAACAGGAGTTCTATGCGGTTTCTAATCAGCGCCGGGCCCACCAGGGAAAAAATTGACGCAGTCAGATTCATCAGCAACCGGTCTTCCGGCAAGATGGGCTATGCCCTCGCGGAAGCCGCCAGGGACGCGGGCGGAGAAGTTGTGCTCGTCAGCGGCCCCACCCGCCTGACGCCCCCGGACAACATCGCCTTCATCCTGGTTGAAAACGCCGCCGAAATGGCGGCGGCGATTCATGCTCATGCCGCCGAATCGGACGTCATCATCATGGCCGCCGCCGTCGCCGACTACCGCCCGGTTAAAACCTATGCCGGCAAAATGAAAAAAGCCAATGGCAATTTGACTCTGGAATTGGAGCGCACCGAGGACATTCTGCTGACCCTCGGCCGGAACAAGCGCCCCGGACAGAAACTGGTGGGCTTCGCCGCCGAAACCGACGACGTGCTCGAAAACGCCATCGGGAAACTCCAAAGAAAAAATCTCGACTGGATCATAGCCAACGATGTAAGCTGCACCGACCGCGGTTTCGGTTCCGACCACAATGCCGTAACCATGATCTCCGCCTCCGGTGCCTGCGACGAAGTGACTCTTTCCGACAAAAAAACCGTGGCCCGCCGCATCATCCGCAAAATCCTGGAAGATTAAACCCGATTTTTTTCACACAGCACACACAAAGTCCAAAGACAGACAAATGATTTCGCCTTTTGGAGACCAGCCGCTTAGTAACTGCAAATCAAGTTTAAATACTTCTCTTCCGCAATGACAGATGACAGAAGCGACTAATGAACGATTTTAATAAAATTGCTTGATAATTAGGCTCCTGTATGGTACAATCGATGCAAAGGAGGCGTTTTTGTGTTATTAAGAAAAAAATATTTAGATGTGATTACCCCTTTTATCGATAAAAAACTGATAAAGGTTCTTGTAGGTATTAGGAGGAGCGGAAAAACTATTCTGCTCTCCCAAATAAAAGCTTTGATTCAGAATAATGGCATTCCGGCAGAGAACTTGATTGATATCAATTTTGAATCAATGGTGCACAACGAGCTGAAACAAGCAGACAAACTATATGCTCATATTATGGAAAAAGTTAAGCGGATTAGTGGGAGAATCTATCTATTTTTTGATGAGATTCAAGAGGTAGATAAATGGGAAAACGCGGTTACTTCCTTTTTGGTCGACATTGATTGCGATATCTATATAACAGGCTCAAATTCAAATTTGCTATCGGGTGAGTTGGCAACATATCTTTCCGGCCGGTATGTTCAGTTTAAGGTTTACCCGTTTTCACTAACGGAAGCAAAGGAATACCTGATAGAAAACAGTCAGTATACAACAAATGAAAAGCTTTTTGCCGACTATCTGCGTTTTGGCGGACTGCCGCAGCGATTTGCTTTCAGCGATGACCATTCAGTGAAAACATACCTTGAGGATGTCATGGAAGCAATCGTTATTAAAGATGTTATAGCGAGAAACAGTATTAAGGATATTGACTTGCTGCGCAGGCTGCTAAACTTTATTCTTGACAATGTGGGCAACACATTCTCTACCCGCTCGATTTGTGAGTATCTGAATAAAGAGAACAGAGCAACAACGCCCGAGACAATAAACAACTACATCCAGTATTTTGTAAATGCAATGATTATCTGCGTTGCAAGAAGATATGATATAAAAGGCAAGAATCTTCTTAAGACATATGAAAAATATTATGCGGTTGATTTAGGCCTCAGGAACATTACAAAAAGCAGCGAGCAAATCGATTCCAATAAGCTCTATGAAAACATCGTATACCTGGAAATGTTAAGCCGTGGATATGAAGTCAGGGTGGGCAAACTTGAGGAACGGGAGATAGACTTCATATGCTACAAAGGAAATGACAGGATATATATTCAGGTAGCGTATCTGCTGGATAGCGAAAAGACGCTAGAACGCGAATTTGGCAATCTTGAGAAAATAGCAGACAATTATCCGAAATATATGATATCCGGTGATCTTGTGGATTTCAGCAAGAGCGGAATTAAACATTTTAACATCATTGACTTTTTACTAACCGGATCGGCAGAAACGCTTTAAGGAGGTAAACCATGATCGTTGACAAAGTCGAAAATCTCAGCTTGTATTACCCGCTGCTGGATTGTTTGCCGCAGGTGCAGAAGTTCCTTGCCGATTTTGAAAAGGAACCGCTGCCCGACGGAAAACATGTAATCGACGGCGAAAAGCTGTTTGCGCTGATTCAACGGTATGAAACAAAGCCGGTTGAAGACAGACTGCCGGAGGCGCACAGAAAATATATTGATTTGCAATTTGCTTTCAGCGGCAGGGAAACCATCGGTTGGGCTCCGATGACGGAACTCAAGGAAGAAAAAGAAGAGTTTTCCAAGGGCGGGGACATCGCTTTCTACAGCGGTAAAATTCAAATTTGGGTAACGCTCAACGCCGGTTATTTTGCTTTGCTTTTTCCCGGGGACGCGCATCTACCGTGTACGCAGGTGGAAGGTCCGGAAACGGTCGGTAAAATTGTGTTCAAAATAAAGATTCAGTAGGGCTTCCATACATGGCAGCCGCATAATATTGAAAAATCAGGCAGCGCCGAAACCGGTGCTGCCTGAAAAAATACATTCTATTTGAAACAGAAACTTTATTCGATCCCCGCTATTTTGTTCAGCGGTCCCTGGTAAACTTCCACCTTCAGGTCCAAAATGTCCTGAACCAGTACCGGCGCGCCGATGGTGGCGGATTCATATATGGCCATCGGGATAGCCATCGCCTTATAACCGGTCATCGCGTCCACCTCAACCGGGCGGATGCCGGCAACCGCGTCAAAATGCTGCTTCCATTCAATCGCGAGGGTGTCCTGCAGCCCGTACGGGAATAAAATTTCCTGCTCCTCCGGCGACAGGGTATCCATAAACTCCTGATACAGATCGTTGAGGGGATAAACGAGTTCCTGCTTGCTATTGTAGATACCCTCACCCCAGAAAGCCGCGCCCTCGGAACCGTAGATAACATTGGAGCGGTCTACTTTGCCCGGTGCCGCGCGGCAGACAACCCAAGTGCCGATTACGCCGTTTTCAAACTCAAGGATGGCGGAAGTGGTGTCTTCCACAGTAGCCTCAATGGGCTGCTTGCAGGTCTCGGGGTCAATGTTTTTCAGCGAGCGGGTCTTGCGGAAATAGGCATAGCGTTTCTCCAACACCGCCTGTTCGTAGTCCGCCATGTCGCAAAATTCCTGATACCGGATATTGTCATAACTTGCCATGACCGCTGATACCTTGCGTACATCGCCGAGGTTGTATTGAAACAAGTCGGAGTGGTGTACGCCGCCGTCAAAGGTCCAGGCGCCGCCCGCGATATCAAGATGGTCGCGCCAGTCCCAATACCATTTCCGCTCGCCGATATCCATCCATAACAGGA
>CAZTDA010000264.1:0-3925 GCA_964612155.1 uncultured Eubacteriales bacterium
GCTGCATCGGAGCCGCGGGACGCGGCATGACGGTCAGAATCGCGCGTACGGTATCTTCCCGGATGATGGCGACCATCGCGTCGAACATCTCAAAACCCTCGACACGATATTCGACCACCGGGTCGCGCTGGCTGTAGGAACGCATATAGATACCCTGTTTGAGATCGTCCATCGCATCGATGTGATCCATCCACTGGCGGTCGACATTTCGCAGCAATAAAATGCGCTCAACTTCACGCATGTTTTCTCCGAAAATCTTTTCGCGCTTTTCGTATTCAACGTCGGCGCGTTTTTGCAGCAGGTCGATGAAGCCCTGTTTGCCCATCTTGTGAATGTCCTGCGGGGTCAGGTCTTTGAAATCGTTATCGGCGCACAGCCACCCTTTGAAGTGCTCGCGCAGCCCGTCGACGTTCCAATCGGCGCTTTCGCCGTCGGAGATGAAGGTGCCGACGCCGCTCTCGATACACTCGCCGATCATATTTGTGATAACCGGTTTCAGATCTTCGCCGTTCAAAACGCTTCTGCGCTGACCGTAGATGATCTCGCGCTGGTGGTTCATGACATCGTCAAAGTTCAACACGCTCTTACGGGTTTCGAAGTTGCGTTCCTCGACGCGTTTTTGGCAGTTTTCAATCAAACGCGAAAACATGCCGGCCTCGATGGGTTGGTCGTCGGGAATTTTAAGCGTCTCCATCATCGAGGTCAGGCGCTCGCCGCCGAACAGACGCATCAAATCGTCTTCGAGCGATAAGAAGAACAAGCTCTCGCCGGGGTCGCCCTGACGACCGGAACGGCCGCGCAGCTGGTTGTCGATACGCCGCGACTCGTGGCGCTCGGTACCGATGATGAACAGTCCGCCCGCTGCGACAACCTCCTGCGCCGCGTCGGAAATCTCGGCTTTGTGCTTGACGAGAAACGCGCTGTATTTTTCGCGGGCGGCTAAAATCTCAGGGTCGTCGGTCTGAGAACGGCTGACCGCGTTGACGATCATCTCGTCGTCAAAACCCTCTTTGGTCATGTCGTTGCGCGCCATATATTCGGCGTTACCGCCGAGGATGATGTCGGTACCGCGTCCGGCCATGTTGGTGGCGATGGTGACCGCGCCTTTTTTACCGGCCTGTGCGACGATCATAGCCTCGCGCTCGTGATGCTTGGCGTTCAAGACCTCGTGTTTGACACCGCGGCGTTTGAGCATCCCGGAGATGATCTCTGATTTTTCGATGGACACCGTACCGACCAGCACCGGCTGCTCTTTCTCATAGCATTTGATGACCTGTTCGACGATGGCCTCATATTTGGCCTTGGTGGTCTTATACAGCATGTCGTCGTGGTCATTGCGGATCATCGGCTTGTTGGTCGGAATTTCGAGCACGTCGAGGGCGTAAATATCGCGGAATTCCTGTTCCTCGGTCAGCGCCGTACCGGTCATGCCCGAGAGCTTATTATACAGGCGGAAAAAGTTTTGAAAGGTGATGGTCGCCAGCGTTTTGGACTCGTTGGCCACTTTGACACCTTCTTTGG
Source organism: uncultured Eubacteriales bacterium (assembly GCA_964612155.1). GTDB lineage: Bacteria > Bacillota > Clostridia > Oscillospirales > JAKOTC01 > DAOPZJ01. Next base: position 1,522 of record CAZTDA010000264.1, read on the forward strand.
CCTCGATGGCCTGATGCAGACCGTCATTATAACGGCGGCCGTACATCAAACGGCCCGTGAACTCGTCGACGATGATGACCTCGTTGTCTTTAACAACGTAATCGACATCGTTTTGCATAATGCCCCGTGCGCGGATGGCCTGATTGAGGTGGTGCGACAAGGTGCTGTTCTCAGGGTCAGAAAGGTTTTCGACATTGAACGCTCTTTCGGCCTTTTCGATACCGTTGGCGGTCAGGGTTGCGGTTTTGTGCTTTTCGTCGACGACATAGTCGGCGGCGGCGAATTCCTCGGTGTCCTCAATCTCCTGCTTTTCATCCAGCTCTTTGAATTTGACCACGCGCAGACGCTTGGCAAAGTCATCGGCGAGTTTATACAGCTCGTTGGATTCTTCTGCCTGACCCGAGATGATCAGCGGCGTTCTGGCCTCGTCAATTAAAATCGAGTCCACCTCGTCGACGATGGCGAAATTGTGGCCGCGCTGCACCATCTGGGCTTTTTGCACCACCATGTTGTCACGCAGATAATCGAAACCGAACTCATTGTTAGTGCCGTAGGTGATGTCGGCGGCGTAGGCCTTTTTGCGCTCGTCGTTGGGCACGTCGTGCAAAATCAAACCCACGGACATGCCGAGGTAGTTATACAGACGCCCCATCCACTCGCCCTGGAATTTGGCTAGGTAATCGTTGACCGTGACGATATGAACGCCGTTTCCGGAGAGTGCGTTCAAATAAGCCGGCATGGTGGCGGTCAGAGTTTTGCCCTCACCGGTTTTCATCTCGGCGATACGGCCTTGGTGCAGCACGATGCCGCCGATAACCTGTACGGGGAACGGTTTTTGCCCCAATACTCGCACACTGGCCTCACGGCAAGCGGCAAACGCGTCGGGCAAAATCTCGTCGAGCGAAGCGCCGGCTTCAAGCTTTCCGCGCAGGCGTTCGGTGGTGCCGCGCAGCTCCTCTTCGGTCATGTTTTTATATTTTTCTTCGAGAGCAAACACCTGATTCGCGATCGGCTGAACGCGTTTCAACTCGCGCTGGCTGTGTGTGCCGAAGATTTTTTCAGCAAGTCCCATTCGTTTAACTCCATTCCGACCGCTTTTCACGCGGCGTAAAGTATCGATTGTGTTCTCGGCTGCCCATTTGCAGCCATTTTGCATTATAGCACAGTTGTGTGGGAAAATAAAGGTGAAAAAATATTGTTAATGGCATTTAGTATAGGAATAATCCGTTGTTTATACAATAAAAACGCCGCCGCGAGTAAACTCTGCGGCGACGTTTCATGAGGTCTTAGGTTACCAATACCAATACTCCTCACATTCAGCGCATCGTCCTCCGTAAGGATAACACAAGTGCTGAACCGATGTCCCACCGTTCCAGAATTCGCCGCAGGAACAGCGCCAACCATAAATATAACAGCAATTCTGCTCATATTGGTAAGCCATATCCTGATAGCTATAGGAATGTGTGTGTTGACCACCGGAACCGTTATTGAAGCCACATTTCGTACAAGTACTACCCGAGAAAGAGTGCCCATACATATAACTATATGAAATATCAGAGCATCCATTACACTGGGCATAAGATAAATAGCAGTCGTCGACCGTACCGATAATTTGCTCATACCATGTATTTACACAATATCTGTGAGAACCACAGTTGTTGCAGTTACCTGTGTAAGAATTAATGCTTGTATGATAACAAACTAAGGAAGTGACGAAATATGAATATGGGGAAAGTGCGCCTAAGACATCATCTCTTCCGGTTTCAACATTTCCGGTACTCCGATCACTTTGTATTTGGACATGTAGATGAACAGCATCAGCGGAATAATCATCTTGATTCCCTAAAACTGTTAATCCCTTTGTGATCTGGCTACTCACATCGATGTTATCCGAAATATCCAGATGCATAAATATCCATTTTGTTTGCCCATCATTTGAATTAATATGTAGGCGCCCAGCTGTTTTGTTGCAAGCTACAACTGTTCCGGTGATCGGAGAGTAGATGTTACAATTATCCGGGCTTGATGTAGAGGTTGATGAATGATGTTGTATATCAACGCCTTCATGTGTTCCTAAATCATTGCTTGATGCATTAACCGAATGTTGCCCATACATGTAATAAAACGGAGAGATTTTATAATCATTCGATTCACTAAAAACAAATCTTGCTAAACTTAAGGTAATCGATGCGTCATTTGATGTCGGCGAAGTATATGGATAAAAGCATCCGTTTACGGTACCACCATGTGTTGGCACGGTAGATACTGTATAATCATGCGTATACGAATAAACTCCAAGATTACACGAACCTTCTCCGTGAGCACTATATGAATTTGTGTTTGGGTTATAATTTCCATGACTGCAGACAGCTGAAACAACAAAACTTGAAAATACTATCATTAT
>CAZTDA010000265.1:0-3915 GCA_964612155.1 uncultured Eubacteriales bacterium
TTAAAAGGGATGTGCTCTACCGACTGAGCTAATGGCTCACGCGAACAGACCGCATTATACCATAATAAAATTTCTATGTCAACCCATTGCGGCCTGTTTTTCTCGGAGATAATTTCTTATTTTTTGCCGCCTTTGGGTTCGCTTTTGGCGGCGGTATCACGAACGACGGTCTCGTTCAGCTCATCAATCAATTTTTTGGTGTTGCCCTGCTGTGCGGATTTTACGGTTTCAACCTCAACCGATCTGAGCAGTGCGGGGCTGTACAGCGCACAAAGAAACTCTCCCGCCGAAAACAACAGTGTCAAATACGGGATGATAGTCGCGGTTCTCGTAAAGTTTTCGATTTTAATAAAAGCCGGCCCGATGCCGAAAATTGCCATGACGAGAAAAACGAAAGCGCCCAAAAAGGTCACGCCGCCCGCCAACAGCGGTATCACGGACGATGGTTTTGCATAAGTGACAATCCACATGACCATCGCAAGCAACTGCAGGCACAGCACGATATACGTTGCGTTGGTGAACCAGCTTGCCGCTGCGGTTTCGGGCGAATACATCTCGGTCATCTTGGCCAGTGAATAGGACTCGCCGATGCCGGTGCTCTGCCATTTTAAATAGATAAATACCGTGATCAGGATCGCACAGACAAACAGCCCGAAATACAGCAGACGGCCGAGCTGCGGGCCGGATAAAGCGGTGCTTTTGACCGATTTTACTTGAAATTGCGTTTTACAGCCGGGGCAGACCTGACTGTTATCCGGAATATTTTTGCCGCAGTTTGGGCATCTCATCAGCATTCCCTCCGATAAAAAATCTGAATCTCATTTTATCAAACCGGAGTGGGAATGTCAATATCAAGCCGCGCAACGCAAAATAAAAAGGGACATCGCACGCAGGATAACGGTGCATGCGATACCCCTTAATCTCCGTTAACTTTTATCCGTTGTATTCAAAGCGTTTAACTTCACTTGCAAAACACATGGTCGCCGATGGTGACGATGACCGGGCGGGAGCGCATCCACTGGTTGGAGGTCTTTTTGGGATTGTAATAATAAATTGCTCCGCCGCTCGGATCCCAGCCGTTTAACGCATCCCTTGCGGCGTTGTAAGCCTGATCCACGACTGGTTGATTAAATTGACCGTCGGTGAGCGCGGTAAACGCCCCATTTTGATACAGCACACCGCTGATGGTGTCGGGGAACGACGGGTGCTTGACACGGTTTAACACCACCGCGCCGATGGCCACCATGCCCGTGTAGGTCTCCCCTCGCCCCTCAGCGGAGATCATGCGCGCAAGCAGCTTGTAGTCGCTGTCGGAATACCCCGCCACACCGCTGCTTGAACCGCTTGTTCCGCCGGACGCGATCCCGAGCGCTCTGAACGTCGCGTTGCCGATGATGCCGTCCTGCGTCAGGCCGTTGTTGCGCTGAAACCAGACAACCGCCGCCTTGGTCTTGGGTCCGAAAACACCGTCTACGCTGCCTTTGTAATATCCCCAGTTTTTTAATCGGGTCTGTACTTCTTTGACCTTGGTGCCGGTGCTGCCCTGTCTTAATACCACGGCTCCCGCATCAAATACCAGCCCTGCCGCCGTCATAGACACACATAATATCAACGCGGTCATAAAAACCGCAAGGCGTTTTGTTTTGGTTTTTTGCGACATAGTGATCTCCTTTGCTTTTTGCGCGCACTAAAACGCGGGTTTTGTGATATTTTTTGTCGCATTTTTGTTTTTATGCCAATTCAATACAATTTTTTATGCAAAAAAGAGCGCCTTTCGACGCTCATTTTAACAGTTTCATCGGATTATATAGTGAAGCCACTTAAAAAAACAAGGCGAGGGTAAACGGTAAGTGGCTCCACATTGGGTAAAACCACTATAATTTTGCTTTGAGTTTAAAGTGGTTTTACTATAAACCTGACGGTAAAACAAAAGCTTTATAACCGCAGCTCTGCGGCGGTTATAAAGTAAGAACATCTTCACCCCGCCGTCGACGGGGTGAAGATGTGAATCTATCTTATGCGATGAGGCAAGTTGGTTTCTTTGATAAAAACTTTTCTTTTTAAGTGAAGTTGCATACCGTTTTTTTCTGCTGTTTATTTTGAGATTAGTATAATATGAGCGTTTTTAGAGATTCCTTTAATAAATATTCACCCCGCCGAAAGGCGGGGTGAATATGTTTTACTATCAGGTCTTATTGATCATCGTATGATTATTTACCCGCTTTGCGCACCTTGCGATTGACCAGCACCACCGCTGTCAAGATACCCGCCGACAAGATGCCGAGGATGATGGTGATGATGATGTTTTCTTCGGGTCCCATGTTGATGACATCAAGCGGGGTCTGGTTCTCACTGACAGACACAATCGGTTTGGACGAGGTGGCTGTTGAGCTGTACGGAATGCTGGAAGGCACCGAGGACGGAACGCTGGAGGGCACCGAGTAATAATATGAGGGAATTGAGGAGGGCACCGAGTTTTCCTTCGCCCACCAACCGGTGAACACCACATCATGGTTGGGCATCGTAAACTGTCTTGTTGCAAAGTTCACAGAGACATCCGAGGTCCATCCGTAGAAGGCATATCCCGCCATACTGACCGGAGAAGCCATAGTGGCTTGAGCGCCTACTTCATAACTGCTGCCTGCCGGGAGCGCCGGGGCACCTGCCGGTATTGTTCCGATATAGAGGTAAGTGACGGTGAAGACCTTTTTGGTAAAGTATCCGGTGAAGACGACATCGCTGTCGGGCATCGTATAATTCCCATTGGCAGGTGTGACCTGACCGCTGGTCCAACCGTGGAACTCATAGTTTGTGGCCGAGAGCGGTCCCGCGACAGTCATCGGCGTATTGAATGCGACGCCGGAAGCGCCGAGGGTTGCGAGGACTGACGTGTTAAAGCCCGCCGGAATCTCTCCGGTCAGTTGGTAAGTGACATTGTGTTTTTTGACGGTCCAGCTGCCTGTGAAAACCACATCGTTGGAAGGCATCGAGAACATACCGCCGGTGATATTCGTTGCGGTGAGACCCGATGTGGGCACCCAGCCGTTAAAGGTGTAGCCCGTGATATTGCCGACCGTGGTATCGACGCTGACATTCTGCTTGAACAAAACGGTCTGCTGTCCGGGAACCGCCGGAGCTGTTGTCGGAGCCGAGGAATCGTACTGATAAGTCACTTTGTAGGGGTTGCGAACCCAGTTGCCGATGACTTTATATTCACCGGTCGAACCGATGGTAAAGTTCGCGGCGGCGGAACCGTTTCTTGTCCAACCCTCGAAGGTATATCCGGTGACAGCGGCGGGATTTGATGCAATGGTCACGCCGTTGCCGACATTATAATACTTGGTCTCGGGGAGCGGTGTGACAGGGTTCGGCACATCGCCTGTGTACTCATAGACGACCCAAGCGGGCATTTGTGTAAACGAGCCGACGAATACGACATCCTGATCGGGCATTGTGTAATTGCCTGTTGCATTGACGGCGGCATCGCTTGTTACCCAGCCGGTAAAGTTATAGTTTGCTGCGGTAAGGTCATTAGCTCTTGTCATCGGTGTGCTGAACTCGACGCCGGTTGCACCGAGCCCTGCCAATACCGAGGTGTTGAATCCAGTGGGAATTGTGCCGGTCAATTGATAGGTGACGTTATGCTTATTGGCTTTGTAGATGAAGATTAAAACTTTGTTGTCCGCATCGATCGTGACGTTCTGCGTCAACGGGGCCTGAGCAGTATAACCGTTGATGGCGATGGCGGTCTCGTCGTAGGTCTGACCCCACATACGGTTGGCTACCGATTTGGAATCGAGCAGCGTTCCGGTGGTGCTGTCCTTGCGGTATTCGACACGGTAGGTGTAGTTGGCGTTACGCGTGTAATAGAGCTTGATGACCAATGTACCGTCGGCTTTGATGATGAAAGCGGTG
>CAZTDA010000266.1:0-3898 GCA_964612155.1 uncultured Eubacteriales bacterium
AGCGTATAATCTTCAACCGAAACGATATTCGCGTAAGTGTTGTTCATCTGACGGCCCCCTTCATTTGAAAATGAAAAACCGCCGTTTTTTAAAGTGCCCAAAACGACGGCTTTTACGATTGAACCGGGTTCTTATTTCCGGATTTCCAGCTTTGTTTTCCCGCCCATATACGGTCTCAGCGGTTCGGGGATCACGACGCTGCCGTCGGCCTGTAAATTGTTCTCCAAAAACGCGATCAACATGCGCGGCGGTGCAACCACGGTGTTGTTGAGGGTATGCGCGAAATAGTTGTTGCCGCTGGCCTTGTCGCGCACCCGGATGCCGAGCCGTCTGGCCTGCGCGTCCCCGAGGTTCGAACAGCTGCCGATTTCGAAATATTTCTTTTGGCGCGGCGACCAGGCCTCGACGTCGATGCTCTTGACCTTCAGATCGGCCAGATCGCCCGAGCAGCACTCCAGCGTGCGCACCGGGATGTCCAACGAGCGGAAGAACTCAACTGTAAAGTTATAAAGCTTTACAAACCAATCCATGCTCTGCTCCGGTTTGCAGACCACGATCATCTCCTGCTTTTCAAACTGATGAATGCGATAGACGCCGCGCTCCTCGATACCGTGCGCGCCGACTTCCTTGCGGAAGCAGGGCGAATAGCTTGTCAGCGTCTGCGGCAGCGAATCCTCGTCGAGTGTCGTATCAATAAATTTGCCGATCATCGAGTGCTCACTGGTTCCGATCAGATATAAGTCCTCGCCCTCGATTTTGTACATCATGCCTTCCATCTCGGCAAAGCTCATGACGCCGCTGACCACATCGCTGCGAATCATAAACGGCGGAATGCAATAGGTGAAGCCCTTATCGATCATAAAGTCACGCGCGTATGAAAGAATCGCCGATTGGAGTCGGGCGATATCGCCGCAAAGATAGTAAAACCCGTTTCCGCTGGTCTTTCGGGCACTGTCCAGGTCGATCCCCTTGAACTTCTCCATAATCTCGACGTGATACGGCACTTCAAATTCCGGCACTTTCGGCTCGCCGAACCGCTCGACTTCAACGTTTTCGCTGTCATCATGCCCGATCGGCACCGAAGGGTCAATGATGTTCGGAATCACCAGCATACGCTTTCGGATTTGCTCCGAGAGTTCGGTCTCGGCGGTCTCAAGCGCGGCCAGTTCGTCGGCCATGTCGTTGACCTGCTTTTTGGCTTCTTCGGCTTTGTCTTTTTCGCCGCGCGCCATCATGCCGCCGATATCTTTACTGATGCTCTTGCGCTGCGAACGCAGCCAGTCGCCGCGGGTCTTGGATTCGCGGAATTTTTGATCCAGTTCCAAAACCTCGTCCACCAGCGGCAGCTTTTGATCCTGAAACTTCTTTTTCATGTTCTCCCGAACCAGATCGGGTTCGCTTCTGAGTAATTTAATGTCGATCATATCAATAAATCCTTTCGGTCAGTCATTCTCGGCTTTTTCTTCTTTTTCTGTACGCTTTTCACCCGTCAGGTACATCGCAAGGTCTAAAAGGTCTTCTTTTGAAAAGAATTCGATTTCGATGCATCCGGGTTTATTCCCCGCCGGGGCTTTAGCGACTTTCACCTTTCGGCCCATCTCACCCTTGACCGCGATCTCAAACTCGTCGTAAAAACTCTCGCGGACTTTTGGGAGCACCTGCTTTTTTGGCTTTTCAGCCGCAGCGGCAACTTTTTCGAGTTCCCGGACACTCATTTTTCCGTCGGCACTCGCTTTTGCAAGCTCGACGCAGCGGTTTTCGTCAGTGATTCCGGCCAACACCTTGGCATGTCCGGCAGACAGACGGCCTTCACGCAGCAGCGCTTGAACCGAATCGGGCAACGCAAGCAACCGCAGCGCGTTGGCCACCGTAGATCGCGATTTGCCCACTCGCTCCGCAGCGCTTTCCTGCGTGAAACCGAATTGTTCAATCAGATTGCGATAGCCGGCGGCCTCTTCAATCGGATTCAAGTCGGAACGCTGCAGGTTTTCAATTAACGAGACCTCTGCAATGGTCTGCTCGTCGTAATCGCGCACCAAAACCGGCACTTCGGTCAGTCCTGCCATGCGTGCAGCCCGCCAACGCCGTTCCCCCGCAATAATCATATACCCGCCGTCTTTTTCGCAAACCAAAAGCGGCTGTAAAACACCGTGTTCTTTGATGGAATCGGCCAGTTCCTGCAATTGCTGGGCGTCAAATGTTTTACGGGGCTGTGCGCGGTTGGGTTCAATTTGAGAGATGCGCAGTGTGGTTACGCCGCTTTCTTCGGTCGCGTTGTCGTCCAAAAGCGCGTCCAACCCCCTGCCGAGGGAACGTTTTTTCGCATTCATGTCGCATCTCCTCTGTCCTTGTTGTTTTTAATAAATTCCTTGCAAAAAGCCTCGTACGCCGCAGCCCCGCGTGAAAAACGGTCGTAATACATAATTGGCTCGCCGTAACTCGGCGCTTCCGAGACGCGGACATTGCGCGGAATCGTGGTAGAATAAACCTTTTTAGGAAAGTATTTCTTAATTTCTTCAACCACCTGCATCGTCAGGTTTAACCGCCCATCGAACATCGTCAGCAGCACGCCCTCAATATCGATGTGTTCGTTATAGCGGCGCTTGACCTGCCGGATGGTGTTCATCAGCTGCGAAAGCCCTTCGAGCGCAAAATATTCGCATTGAATCGGCACCAAAACCGTGTCTGCGGCGCAAAGGCCGTTCAATGTCAATAATCCAAGAGATGGCGGGCAATCAAAGAAGATAAAATCGAACTTGTCGCGCTGACCGGTAATGGCAATTTTCAAGCGGCTTTCGCGGTTTTCAACTTCGACCAGTTCCACTTCGGCGCCTGCGAGTTCCATTCCCACCGGAATCACGCTGACCCCTTTGAATTTGGTCTTGACGACGACATCCGAAGCCGTGCTTTCACCGATGATCAAATCATACGAGCTGCCGCTCAGGTTTCTTTTTTCGATGCCGAACCCGCTTGTCGCGTTGCCCTGCGGATCGATGTCGCACAACAGCACCTTGTATCCGTGCGCACCGAGCGCAGCGGCTAAATTGACAGCAGTGGTCGTTTTGCCCACGCCGCCCTTTTGATTGGCGATTGCGATTATTTTACCCTTCTTTTCCACGCAGATACCGTCCTTCATTTGGTATGGGGACATTTTATCATGTTTCGACACGGTTTTCAAGCCAACCCGCCCGTGTAAGCCTATTAAATCAACGAAAATGTTCCACGTGGAACATTTGAAGTAAGAAGTAATAGTGAAGAGTGAAGAAGTGATGTACCGCGCGGCGGGAGATTATATTTTTATCAGTCTTGAATAATATAATTGTTCCACGTGGAACATTTGATTTTTAATCGTAGGAGCGAATCGCATTCGCCCGTGTTTTTTGATTACGAGTGGAATTGTCTCGGCGCTTCGCGCCACTCTTAAAATGTCGTGATCTATGCCTTACAGAGGCGAATTTTAAAATGTTCCACGTGGAACATTTTAAAGCAGATACGTTGAAGCTACATCATCCGCCCGTATTATAATTGAGTAATTCGAGAAACACGAGTGTAACCACCCCGGCTTGCGAGCCACCCCTCCATAGAGGGGATTTGAGGATTGTTCCACGTGGAACATTTTTATTCTGTATTGCAAACGTAAAAATGAAACGAGCGTGGGTGTGTGCGATTTCCCCTACTTTTTATGACCACCCCACTTGTTCCGTAGAAAACACTATAATTATTGCGGCCTAACAAAAACATATTTTCCCGCCGCGCGGTACATCACCTATTCACTCTTCACTATTACTTCTTACCTTATTTATTCCACGTGGAACAATCTTAGTACCGCTAGAGTTGAATTTTTAAGACCCGCGGGACAACACCTATTCTCTCTTCACTATTAATTCATGCCTCAATA
>CAZTDA010000267.1:0-3890 GCA_964612155.1 uncultured Eubacteriales bacterium
GGGTATCGAAGCGGGCGCAGATATCATCGACACGGTTATGTCTCCGCTGGCACTCGGCACTTCCCATGCACCGACCGAGAGCATGGTCGCCGCACTTGCGAGCACCGAGTACGATACGGGTCTTGATCTGCACAAGCTCAACCCGGTCAAGGATTATTTCGCCGACCTGCGCGCCAAGTATATCAAGAGCGGCCTGATCGACCAGAGAATGCTCAGCGTAGATGCCAATACTTTATTGTATCAGGTGCCGGGCGGAATGCTTTCCAACTTGGTCAAGCAGCTTGCCGATGCCAAAAAGTCCGACAAACTCGACGATGTGCTCAACGAAGTTCCGCGCGTACGCGCCGAATCCGGCTTCCCGCCGCTGGTTACCCCGACTTCTCAGATCGTCGGAACACAGGCGGTTTACAACATCATCATGGGCGAGCGCTATAAGACCGTCACCAAGGAATTCCGTGCGATGATCAAGGGTGAATACGGCAAAACACCGATGCCCATCTCGCCTGAACTTTCTAAAAAGATTCTCGGCGACGAAAAACCGATCACCTGCCGCCCCGCCGATTTGCTGAAACCCGAGCTGAACACCATGCGCGAAAAAGCGGCTCAATGGGCCATTCAGGACGAAGATGCTTTGACCTATGCCCAATTTGACCAGGTGGCCATCAAGTTCTTTGAACAGCGCCGCAACAAGATGCACGGCGTCGACGGCGAGCATTTTGATCCCGCCGCCAAAACCCATATCGTTTAATTGCAATAAACCGAGAGGAGTGTCGATCCGGTGAAACTGATCAATGTCGGATTCGGAAATCTCGTGGTGGCCGAGCGTATTGTCTCGATCGCCGGATTCGACACGCAGCCGGTCAAACGTCTGGCGCAGGACGCCAAAGCGGAAGGTCGGCTGGTCGATACCACATACGGTCGAAAGACCAAAGCGATTATACTGACGGACAGCGGATATGTAATCGCTTCAGCGCTTCAGCCCGAGACGCTCGCGGGCCGCATCAATGAAGCGGATTCCCACAAGGAGGACGAGAAATGAGCAAGGGGCTTATCATCGTTCTCTCCGGCCCCGCCGGCAGCGGAAAAGACACGCTGTTAAATCACTATTTTAAATTCGGCACGGCAAAAAAGACGGTATCCGCCACAACACGAGCCATGCGCCCCAAAGAGATCGACGGCAGGGATTATCATTTTTTTACGCGGGAGCGTTTTGAAAAGGCCATCGCCGACGGAAAGCTGCTTGAATACACCGAATACGCCGGGAATTACTACGGGACGCTGTACAGCGAGATCGACCGCATCACCGCCGCAGGAGACGATGTGATTTTAAAAATCGAGGTTGAAGGCGGACAAAATGTAAAAAAACATTATCCCGATGCGGTTTTGATTTTCACGTTTCCGCCAAGCGCCGAGGTTCTCGCAATCCGGTTGAAAAGTCGGGGTACCGAAGATGAACAGACCGTGAAAAAACGGCTTGCCGTGGCTGAAAATGAGATCGAAATTGCCAAAAAGATCTATGATTATCTGATTATCAACGACGACGCCGACGACGCGGCCAAAAAATTTGCAGACATCATCTCCGCCAAGCATGCCGTGATGTCCCAAAATATCGATTTTATGAACGAGGTAAGAGATCATGTCAAAAATTATATCATTTGACCCGGAAAAATACTCAAAAAGCCGTTATTCCACGGTGATCGGTGTTGCCAAACGCGCCCGCGAGATTGCGGAAACAGCTGCGGAAGAAAAAGAGATTCTGACCGAAAAAACGGTTAAAACTGCGATGCGAGAACTCATAGAGGGCAAATATAAAATCGTCACAATCACGAAAGACAAGAAAGATGCCTCCGAAGATGACGATTCGGCGGATGACTGATTTATTTAAGGAGATGCGACAGTGCCGGTGGTAAAAGTCGCGGTCGCAGAGCTGCTTTACAGTTATGACCGGGTATTCGACTACCTGCTTTTACCCGAACACTCGGCTATAAAGCCGGGCTGTCGGGTCAAGGTCGGCTTTGGAAAAGGCAACGCCGAAAAGACGGCGATGATCCTCGAAATCGTCTCCGACAGCGATGAAAAAGAGTTAAAACCCGTTAAAGCGCTGATAGATGGGGAACCGGTTTTGACCGCCGAACAATTGGAACTTGCCGTCCGTGTGGCGGAGCGTACCTTTTGCCCCATCTACGATGCCATCAGACCCATGCTGCCGTCGGGTCTCGGATTTCTCGATAAAATTACATATCAAAAAAAGACAGACCGGGATCCGCAGTCCTTCGGAGAACCGCAGAGGTCTGTTTTGCTTTATGTAGGAGATAAAGATGTCAGTGCGCAAAAGTTAAAAAAAGCGACCGGTATCGGTTCCGAGACGCTTGAGATGATGGTACGCGAGGGCTTGATTGAAAGCAGTGTCAAAACAGCGCGCAAAGTCGGTGATAAGACGGTAAAACTGTTATCTCTCGGGTCGGAGAGACCGAAACGCTTATCTGAAAAACAAGCGGCGGTAATCAAATTCCTCGAAGAAAACGGCGAGAGCGCCGCAAAACAGGTGAGCTATTTCACCGGAGCATCTTTCACCACCATCAACACGTTAATTGCGAAAAATGCGGTCGTCGCCAACGAGCAGCTCTGTTATCGGGAGTCGTATGAGTCCTCCGAGCGAATAGACCCGGATTCATTTATTTTAAACGAAGACCAACAAGCCGCGTTTGACATACTTTCGGCGCTTGCCCCCGGCTCGAACGCCTTGTTGTTCGGCGTGACCGGCAGCGGCAAAACCATGGTCATTTTAAAACTCGTACAAAAAACGCTCTGCGAGGGTAAGTCGGCGCTGCTGATGGTACCGGAGATTTTACTCACGCCGCAGTTCACAAAGTTATTCACCGGTTGTTTCGGAAAACGTGTCGCGGTGCTGCACAGCGGTCTTTCCGACGGTGTCCGGCTTGACGAATACCGCCGTATTAAAAACGGCGAGGCCGATCTGGTGATCGGAACCCGTTCGGCGATTTTTGCGCCGCTCGAAAATATCGGATTCATTTCAATGGACGAGGAGCAGGAGAGCGCCTATAAATCCGAATCAACTCCGCGCTACGACGCCGGAGAGATCGCCGCGATGCGCGCAAAGACCCACGGCGCGTTGTTTTTGCGCTCATCCGCAACTCCCTCTATACGCACTTGGCATGCGGCGCAAACCGGAAAAATCGCACTGGTCAAGCTCGGTGCGCGGTTTGCGGGTGCCCAGTTGCCGTCAGTCAAATTGATTGATATGCGCGACGAGCCCCCGGTCACCCCGGGCGGTGTATTGGGCGAGACCCTATTGGAAGCGTTAAAAAATACGCGTGACAACGGGCGGCAATCGGTGTTATTATTAAACAGGCGCGGGCACGATACCATCGTGATCTGTTATGACTGCGGAGAAGTCATCAAATGTCCGCACTGCAGCGTCGCCTTGAATTATCACACGGCTAACGGCCGCCTGATGTGTCACTGCTGCGGCTACAGCACCACCGATATGAGCTGTAAAAAATGCAGCGGAACGCGGATGCGCTTTTTGGGCAGCGGTATTCAAAAAGTCGAATCCGAACTCTCGCAGCTTTTCCCCGAAGCCACGGTGCTGCGTATGGATACCGATACCACCGTGACCAAAGATGCCCACGACAAACTGTTTACCGATTTTAAGAACGGGGAATACGATATTTTGATCGGTACACAGATGGTCGCCAAGGGCATCGATTTTGAAAACGTGACACTGGTCGGAGTACTGAACGCCGAACAGGGGCTTTTTTCGGGGGAGTACAAAGGTGCGGAACGGACATTTTCGCTGCTGACGCAGGTGGTGGGGCGCTGCGGGCGCGGGCGGTACAGCGGCGAGGCGATCATCCAAACCTATCTTC
>CAZTDA010000268.1:0-3875 GCA_964612155.1 uncultured Eubacteriales bacterium
CAAGCCCGCCTCGGGGCTATGCAATATGCGCTGCAGCTATTGCTTTTATTACGATGTTACCGAAAACCGCCACACCAAACAATACGGCATCATGAGCGAGCAGACCCTTGAAACGCTTGTTCGAAAGGCATTTTTTTATTGCGAGGGCAGTTGCTTTTTCGGCTTTCAAGGCGGTGAGCCGACACTTGCGGGATTGGATTATTTCGAGAAGCTCCTCTTTTATCAAAACCGTTATAACCGCTCGGGCGTTCGAGTCCTAAACGCCATTCAGACCAACGGTTATGCCATCAATGACGATTGGGCGGCGTTTTTGGCAAAAAATCATTTTTTGGTCGGCATCTCGCTCGATGGTACCAAAGAAATCCACGATACTTATCGCTTTGACAGCGCAAAAAACGGCACCCATCAAAAAGTGCTTGACGCCATCCGGTTGTTTCAAAAGTCCGGGGTGGATTATAACATCTTGTGCGTGGTCACCGACACGGCTGCCCAAAACGCGAAGCAAGTTTATAAAGCGCTCAAACCGCACAAATACCTGCAATTCATCCCCTGCTTGGACGATTTGGACGGGCAAACGCACGACTGGTCGCTGAACGCAAAGGCCTACGGCGAATTTTTAAAACAGGTCTTTGACGAATATGAGAAAGACCTTAAAAACAAGAACTACGTCAGTGTGCGAACCTTTGATAATTACGTCAGAATCTTGCAGGGGCAGCCGCCCGAGGATTGCAGCATGCGGCAGGGCTGCGGGCTCTATTTTGTCGTCGAAGCCGACGGCTGCGTCTATCCCTGCGACTTTTACGCACTGGATGAATATTGCCTGGGCAATATCAACGAAAATTCGTTTGCCGCGCTGGCAAAATCGAATGCCGCCAACCGATTTTTACAGCAGTCCCAAATCGGCGACCCCAACTGTTCCGCCTGCAAATGGTACTTTTTATGCAAGGGCGGCTGCCGCCGTCACCGCGAACCGTTTACCGACGAAAAACCCGGCCCGAATATCTATTGCGAGAGCTTTATCGAGTTTTTTGAATACGCGTATGAGCGGTTGCGTGATTTAGCAAGTAAGTTAACAGTTGACAGTTAAAAGTGTACAGTGAAAGACCCGTAATCAACGTAAAATTGAAAGTGACATTCCTACGCCACATGGTTATCGGGAATGTCACTTTTCACTTTTCACTGCTAACTGTCAACTTAGATTATCTTAATTATATCGCCTTTCAATTTCTTCGCGCACAATTTCCGTCCAGCAAATAATCCTGTTTTCGTCCCCGCCGACGGTCTCGACGTCTTTTAGGGTGATATCGAATTTGCAACCGTTTGCGTCGAAAATGTCAAAGGTCTCCCGCAGATTTTTGCGCACAAAGGCCTCATCAAACCCATATGAAACTGCCGAGGAAGGATTCGGCCGCCACGATACAATATAATCCCCGCCGATCTGCTCGGCGCATTTTTTCACGTTTGCAAACGGTGACACCGCAATCCGCCTGAGGTTCTTGAGCGATTTGAGCACCGCAATATCGTTTGTCAAATCCTCGCAGCAGCCGTAGGCAGCCAGTCCGTACCGCTCCAAAATCGGCTTTTGATAGTCAAACATAAATTCTTTAAAGGCCTCTGGGCCGATGTTGGTGAATTCCTGCGACGCATTGTAGCCCCACAGTTCGTTCGGCTTCACCGGGCCTCTGTTTGCCTGCGGCGGCTGCAACTCGTCTGCATAGGGCATCGCCTGATTTTGGTGGTTGACCAACCGAAACCCGTTCGCGGCCTCGGTCTGATCCATATGCATCAAGATTTTGCTTTGCATAAATGATAACAGTCGGTGCAGCCATTCGGGGCGGTCATAAATATCCCACATCAACTGTTCCATGCCGAGCAGTTTGCCTAAAATCGTGGAGATGTCATTATTCCACATGCCGCATAAAAGCCCCTGCCGGTCGACCTCGATCTCTAATATGCCACCCACCGCTTCAGACAGTTTTTCATATTCTTTTGCCGTCGCCGCCTCGTTGAGCTCGTAATCGGCAACTTGCAATTTCTCAATATCGCTCTCTTCTACAATGGAGGGTTTGAACGCGGCGCATTGTCCGGGTTCTTTTTCGCCCATTTCGGCAGGTACCCCATAGAGCCCGTTCGGTGCGCTGGCAAGTACCGCACGCACGGTTAAAAACGGCTCGATGATATAATCGTCCGCAATTCTCATGCGATACCGATTCAATAGAAGATTCTTTTCAAGCGAGCGGTAATACGGATTTTCGCAGACCAGTTCTTTCGGGTTCAAAAACTCGTCAAACGGGATGGCGCGGATATAGATCGGCGGGCGTGTAAAGTGCAAACTGTTGTGCGCGCTCCACAGTTTGCGCCTGCGGTTCATCTCGTCGCAGGTTGCATATTCCAGCGTTTCTTTCGCAAGGTCTCTGATGCGGTTTAGTTCATTCATGATTGATGATCAATCTCCTATGTTGATGATTCTATTATACCAAATGAAATCAAACTTTCAATGTCTAATTATGTAGGGGGCGGTTTCCATGCCGCCCCGAAAACTAGGGGGACATGCCACCCCGAAAATAAACGGTTTGCAGTCGCCCGTAAATGAGACCGACGGGCGATTACGTCGGGCCGCACCCGATATCGCCCCTGCATTTTGCAAAACAAAAAACCGGACATTTCTGCCCGGTTTCTGCTTTGCAAGAAAATAACGACCAACTGCGTTGTTCGATTATTACTTGATCTCGATCTTTGCGCCAACGGCTTCCATCTTGGCCTTGAGGCCTTCTGCGTCTGCCTTGGAGATGCCTTCTTTGAGTGCCTTCGGGACGGCGTCAACCAGATCCTTTGCCTCTTTGAGGCCCAGACCTGTCAGCTCGCGAACGGCTTTGATGACTTCGAGGCGCTGTGCGCCGACGTCGGTCAGAACGACCGCAAATTCGGTCTGCTCAGCAACTGCTGCCGGAGCGGCTGCTGCCGGAGCGGCCATCATTGCCATCGGGGCTGCGGCGGAGACGCCGAATTCTTCTTCGAGGGCCTTGACCAGTTCGGAGAGTTCGATAACCGTAAGAACTTTAACGTCTTCGATCAACTTTGTTACTTTTTCGGATGCCATTTCAGTTTCCTCCACTAATTTATTCATTTTATTTCGCCGAATTTTTATGCGGCGAAATTCATGCGGCTTCGGCCGCTTTCTTTTCCGCGATGGCGTTCAAAGCGACTGCCAGACCGCGAATGTTGCCGTTTAAGACATTGACCAAACCTGTGATCGGCGTATTGAAGCCCGCCAGGACTTGTGCGATGAGCACTTCCTTGGGCGGCAGCTGTGCAAGCGCTTTCACGTTTTCGGCGTCAATGACCTTGCCCTCGACGAATCCCGCTTTGACAACGAATTTCTCGTTTTTCTTGGCGTATTCGCAGAGGATTTTTGCCGCTGCGGTTTCCCCTTGGGTGTTGACGGCAAGCGCCGTCGTGCCCGCGAGCGCGGTGGACAGTCCCTCAAGACCGGCCTCCTTCACCGCAAAATTCAGCAGAGAATTCTTCAATACCTTGTACTTGACACCCGCCTTGCGCAGTTCGGCGCGCAGTTTGGTGTCGTCCGCAACCGTGATGCCCTGATAACTGACCAATACGCCCGAAACGGTGCTGTTGAGCAGTGTGACGATCTCGGCGACTGCGGCCTGTTTTTCCTGCAAAATTTGATTGCTCGGCAAAATATTCACCTCCCGATAATTTCTAACCGTTATCCGACAAAAAAGCGACCTTCCGAAAATCGGAAAGCCGCCACGAAAACACCTGTTGTGGTGGACACTCTCCTCGGCAGGCGGTGAACCGGAGTTCCCGTTAGAGGGCCGAAGCCCAACCTGCTGTCTGCGGATAAACAGCGAAGA
>CAZTDA010000269.1:0-3858 GCA_964612155.1 uncultured Eubacteriales bacterium
ACGGCGTGGACTTCTTGGAGCCGCGGAATCCCATCTCGCCCGAGCTCGCCCATGAAATGACGTTGCCCTGCGTATCGGAAATGGTGACGATGGTATTGTTGAAACTCGACTGGATGTGCGCGACGCCGCGGTCAATATTTTTACGCTCTTTGCGGCGGCGTGTTGTTGCGGTTGCTTTTTTCGTAGTTGTAGCCATTTTTCGTGATTCCCTCCCCGCTTACTTTTTCTTGTTCGCGATGGTACGCTTCGGACCCTTGCGGGTTCTGGCGTTGGTCTTGGTACGCTGACCGCGCACCGGCAGACCTTTGCGATGACGGGATCCGCGATAGGAACCGATCTCGACCAGGCGTTTGATGTTGAGCTGCACTTCGCGGTGCAGGTCACCTTCGACCCGGTAGCTCTTGTCTATGCATTCCCTGATCTTTGAGACGTCCTCATCGGTCAGATCTTTGACGCGGGTATCGGGATTTACGCCCGTCTGGGCGAGGATGTCGCTAGAGAGCTTTCGGCCGATCCCGTAAATGTAGGTCAGCCCAATCTCAACCCGTTTATCACGGGGCAGATCAATACCGGCAATATGTGCCAAACAAATACACCTCCGTTTAGTTTGTCAGCTCTAACCCTGGCGCTGCTTGTGTTTGGGATTCTCGCAAATAATCATAACCTTGCCTTTGCGCTTGATCACCTTGCACTTTTCGCACATAGGTTTCACTGAAGGTCTCACTTTCATGTCAGATTACCTCCTGTTGCTGCTCATTTCGAGCGCCATGTTATCCTGCCTTTGGAAAGGTCGTAAGGGGATATCTCCACTGTGACCTTATCACCGGGCAAAATGCGGATAAAGTTCATCCGCAGCTTTCCTGAAATGTACGCCAGAATCTTGTGTCCGTTCGCAAGTTGAACGGTGAACTGGGCGTTGGGAAGGGCTTCAATAATTACGCCTTCCAATTCGATGACATCATCTTTCGACAAGCAACTACCTCCCTCAATCAGCTGTCGTCAGCGGTTTCCCGCCGTCGGCCGTAATCAAAACGGTGTGTTCAAAATGTGCGGATTTTTTTCCGTCCGTTGTGACCACAGTCCAGTTGTTGTCGAGGATGTCGATCTCCCAGCCGCCGGCGTTGACCATCGGCTCGATTGCGATCGTCATGCCCTCGACAAGCCGCGGGCCGTGTCCGGGACTTCCGAAATTCGGAACCTCGGGGTCCTCGTGGAGCTGCTCTCCGACTCCGTGCCCGACATAGTCACGCACCACCGAAAATCCTGCGCTCTCCACCACTTTTTGCACCGCGTTTGAAATGTCTCCGATCCTGTTTCCGGCCCTGGCGGCAGAGATTCCCGCAGATAATGCGCTCTTCGTGACCTCAAGCAGCCGCAGGTCTTCTGGATCGCATTCGCCAACCGGAAAAGTCGCCGCCGTATCTCCGTGGAACCCGCCGTGAAAAGCGCCCACATCGATACTGACGATATCTCCTTTGTGCAGTTTCCGACCGCCGGGAATCCCGTGGATGATTTCATCATTGACCGAGATGCAGGCGGATGCCGGAAAACCGTCATATCCCAAAAAGCTGGGTTTTGCCGATTGGGAGAGTATATATTTCTTAATGGCTGCGTCGATCTGGGCGGTGGTAGCACCTACCTTGACCTCGGCCGCGCCCACTGCCAGCGCATTTGCGGCGATCTTACATGCGCGCCGCATCTGCGCCAGTTGGGAACTATTTTTAACGGCTATCATTTACCCAATACCTCAAGGATATCTTTCGTCACCAATGCGGTATCTTTTTCGCCATCCACTTCAACCAACAACCCTTTATCGGTGTAATACTGCTCAAGTGGCTTTGTTTGGGTTCGATAGACCTCAAGACGTTTTTGCACGGTCTGCGGTTCATCGTCACTGCGAATTACCAGGTTTTCGCTGCAGCAGTCGCAAATATTGTCTTGCTTGGGTTTCTTGTGTTCGACATGATATACAGCCCCGCAGGCCGCACAGCTTCTTCTGCCGCTGATGCGTCTGACAATCAGATCGTCCGACACCCGGATGTTGATCACCCGGTCAATCGTAACGCCCATTTTATTAAGCGCTTCCGCCTGAGCGAGGGTACGGGGGAATCCGTCGAACAGGAACCCGTTTTTACAGTCATCCTCTTGGATGCGTGATTTGACAATGTCGATGATGACGTCGTCGGGAACGAGCTGTCCGCTTTCAATAAAGGACTTGGCCTTCAGACCGAGTGGGGTCTCGTTTTTCATCGCTGCTTTGAGGATGTTGCCTGTGGAGATCGCGGGGATGTTAAGCGCTTTGCAGACCATTTCCGCCTGTGTGCCCTTACCCGCCCCGGGAGCTCCCAAAAAAATCAGTTCCATCATTATTCGAGGAATCCTTTGTAATGCCGCATAAGCATCTGGGATTCAAGCTGTCTGGCTGTTTCGATTGCAACGCCGACGACGATGATGATAGTGGTACCGCCGAGTGCCAAACTGATGTTGGTGAGCGTTCCACTGACCATCGGGACTAAGACGACGATGGCGAGCGAAACAGCGCCGATCAGAATAATCCTTGACAGAACACGGGAAATATAATCCGAAGTGGGCTTACCCGGACGAATACCGGGGATGGTTCCGCTGTTTTTGCGCAGATTATTCGCCATCTCGACCGGATTATAGGTGATGGAGATGTAGAAGTAAGCAAACGCGATGATCAAGATGATATACAAAACAATATATGCAACACCCTGATAGCTGAACCACTTTAAGAACTCGCCGAAGCCCGTGAATGCACTCGGGTTTCCGCTGGCATCATATGCCGTGACACCTACGCCGAAGCCGAGCAACATGGTCGGCAGCGACAACAGGGAGTTTGCGAAGATGACCGGAAGAACGCTTGCCATGTTGACTTTGAGCGGCATATTGGTGTTCTGACCGCCGTAGACCTTACGGCCTACAACACGCTTGGCGTATTGAACCGGTAAACGGCGTTCCGCAGAGTCCATGAAGACGACGAAGTAAATCTCCGCCAGCAGCATGATGCCCAGTAACGGAACGATGCCGTAATAAATCGGTTGGTTGGGTGCAAAGGTTTTCCATGCGTTGACTAAGGTGCTGATAATCGAGTCAAAATTGGCTACGATACCGGCGAACAACAGAATGGAAATACCGTTTCCGATGCCCTTTTTATTGATCTGCTCACCGAGCCACATCATCAGTGTCGCACCTGCGATATAGCACGAGATGATGACGGCCGCGCTGAAGATGCCTTCGAATCCATCTTTATAAAGGACAGAGGCCGACAAATTAGCGGTGTTGCGCAGATACATAAAGTAGGAGAAGCCCTCGATCAATGCCATGATAATCGTGCCTGCGCGCGTATATTGGCCGAGCCGCTTTCTGCCCTCTTCGCCCTCTTTCTGCATACGCTCCCAAGCCGGGATCGCAACAGTCAGAAGCTGAACGATAATCGAAGATGTGATATACGGCGAAATCGAAAGTGCGAACAACGTGCCTTTTTCGAAACCGCCGCCTGTAAACAGGTTGATATAGCTGAGGTATTGGTTGCCTGCAGCGGCAGTGAGTGCCGCCGGATCCACGAACGGAACCGTCACCATGACGGCGCCGATGCGGAAGATGGCCACGATGAGTAATGTGTAAAAGATCTTCTTGCGCAGTTCGGGAATAGCGAACGCGTTACGAAATGTCTTAAACATCATACCACCTCTGCTGTCCCGCCGGCTGCCTCGATCTTTTGTTTGGCACTCTCGCTGAAAGAGGCCGCTTTGACTGTGAGCTTTTTGGTCAGATTCCCGCTGCCGAGAATTTTAACACCGTCACATGTCTTGCGGATGATCCGCTTTTCAAGCAGTA
>CAZTDA010000270.1:0-3856 GCA_964612155.1 uncultured Eubacteriales bacterium
AGATGTTTGATTTACTTTGGATGACAGAAGATCCTGTTGTAAACCGTGTGCCGAGTTTCGATGACTTGTTTATCGAAAACCTCGACCTCAATTTCCTCGTGGACGCTATGTTTGACGGCATGGACAGCAAGATCAACGCGCTGCACCTGTGCAACCTGTTCGCGCTCGATAAAAATATCGTGCGTGAGCGTCAGAACATCATCAAGAGCTTGCAGCGGCATCCCGATTTGCTGGATTTGTTCAAAGAGTTGCTTAAGACCATTGCCGATTGGCAGGACTTTTTCTCGATTCCGAACATGGATGACTCCACCAGCGACCTCGAGGCGTTCTTTGCAATGAACAAATACGCGTTCGCTGAGACCTACTTCAGAATCATTGAAAAGATCTATACCACGCTCGGAAAGTATCAGGATGAAAAAGAGCTCGGATACGGATTGAAGCAGTTTTATAACTACATCAAAGACGCTTACGAGAGCGACGGTTATGATAAGATCATCAAGACCTGGAAAGAGCGTCTGCCCGGACTCGAAGACCCCAAGAGCATTACGTTGGGCTTCAACTTTAATGAGAGTTTTGAAATCACTCATGTCAAGTTGCTTTCCATCAACGATTATACTTACATTGAGTCCCGTGAACGCGAACCCAAAAATGGCATTCCTTCCAAACGCGGCTTGACCGAATTCTATCGCCTCAAAGATGACCTTGCCAATCGCTCGGGATTCAACACAAGCGATATGACAAAACAGAGTGCCAGTTCCCAGAGCGCGACCCATGCCAGTGAAGGCGTGAGAATGTCCAACTTCGTGCGCGGCGCGCTCGGCGCCTGCGTCGGTGAAGCGGGTCTGCGTGTGCGCGACTATCTTAAACAGGCCACCCGTTGGATTTTAAATCTCAAGCAGTCCCTGACATTCTATATCGGTGTCTTTAACTACTTGTCCAAAATCGAAGCGCTCGGCGGTTCTTATTGCTTCCCCGAGATCTATGATGACAAACGCTACTATGCCAAAGAGCTTTACCTGCCGTTGTTGCTGTTAGTGCTCAAAGGCAGCCGTCCGGTCATCCCCAACGATATCGACTTTGTTCCCGAAGGACAGTTCGCACTGCTCACAGGTGCCAACCAAGGCGGTAAAACGACCTTCCTGCGTTCTGTCGGTGTCGGACAGCTGATGTTCCAGCTGGGCATGCCGATCGGCGCAAAAGAAGCCAAGATGGGTCTTGTCGACAACATCTTCACGGTCTTCGCGCTTAAGGAAGAAGTTATCACCACTAAGAAGGGCAAGTTCGACCAGGAGATCGCTCGTGTCGGCGATATGATGAACTATATCTCCTGCAATTCAATGGTGCTGTTCAACGAGCCGCTGACCGGAACCGGTACAGCCGAAACCCTGATCATTTCCCGCGAAATCACGAGCACTATCAAACTGCTCGGCGCGCGCGGAATCTGGGTCACCCACTTGCACAAACTTGCAAAAGATATTCACCGCCTCAACTCGATGCTCGGAGGCGCTCCGCTCAAGTCCTTGGTCGTCCAGATCAAACGCCACGAGAGCAATCAATATAACGTCCCGACTTATCATTTGGTCGAACAGGAGCCGGAGGGCACCTCGCACGCCTACGACGTCGTCGAGCGTTTCGGACTCAAGCTCGATCGTGTCGATGTCAACAACAAGTAAGTAAATAAATAAATTAACACATTAAAGCGATAAAAATCCCCGGAGCGAAAGCTCCGGGGATTTTATTTTAACTCAGAGGCGATAGACGACCGCATTACAACGGAGTGACTATACTTTTTACAACAATAATTTTCTGTCCAAATGCTCAGACAGTTAAAAGCAAGCTATGATATTTTTAAAAACAGAATTTATCTGCCTTTATTGTCATAGCCGCAGGGTTTATAACAAGGTTTACAATCGAGCTTACACTTGGGTTTAAATTTATATTCGAATTTGCGCTCATAGTGGCAGTAGCATTTGCAGAAGCACTTGGCACGCGGATCGCACTTTTGCTTGCCGCCGTAACCGCCGGGGGCAGCACCGCCGGGGGCAGCTCCGCCGGGAGCAGCACCGCCGGGGGCAGCACCGCCGGGAGCAGCTCCGCCGCGAACATTGGCTGTGCGCGTAGCGGCTGTACGGGCAGCAGTGTTGCTGCTGTTGGCATAAAAGTCTTCTTCCTCGGGTTCTTCCTCTTCGACCGGTTCCTCGTCGAGAACTTCTTCTTCGTCGACATCTTCCTCGATCATATCCTCTTCATTGAGAAGATCTTCATCGAGCGGTTCTTCATCGAAACTGTAGGTGTAACGGGTGTCGCCAAAGCGACTGTCATTGGTGCGAGTATCTTTAACGGATTTCCCGCCGCAGCAAGAGCCGGACGGTTCCCAAATCGACTTGCTTCCGCAGCAAGGCTGATTGTAGTTATTAAAATATGCCATATTAATATCTCTCCCAAAATATTTGGCAGGCCCGCCGTCTTATCATATGTACCCGATGCGTAAACGGACACATCGATAATGAAGCCGCATGAAAATCAACACGAGAATATGCGGTAAGGGATCTCATGATTTTTATTTAATCAAAATGTAAACCCCGGGGCGATTTGCCCCGGGGTTTTACTGTTTCTATTCTGCAGAGAAATCGTTTGCTCTTACAAAGAATTTCCGCGTTCAATCAGTAATCGGTATGATTTCATTTACCGGGGAAACGGGCAGGAACTGCCGACAAAAAGAGGCGAGATCGAGTCGCAACCCCTGTGGGGACGGCAATTCTTGCAGATATAATCGAGGTATTCTTCGCATTTGTTGCGTTTCGGAGGTATGATGGGGGCGAAGCAGCAAGGACGGTTATGATTTCCGTGATTGTTATTGCTGCCGCTGCCGGGGCGGAATTGATTATCAAGAATGGGATTACCGCCGCAGCAGGGACGAAACCGATTATCATGAATGGGTTTGCCTCCGCAGCAACCCGAGAAATGATTATAATTATTGCAACAGGCCATATTTACACTCTCCCAAAGTATTTGGCAGGCCCGCCGCTATATCATATGTACCCATAAATGAAAAAGACACATTTATATATGAAGCCACTGACCACTTATTCTTGATTGCTTTTCAAATGGCTTACTCAGTTTATGTCGTCAGATTCTATTGATAAAACATTAATTGTCATCGTTTTGGAGTGTATTTGCGTATTTGAGCGCACCGCGTCCGTATTTTTTGCGGATGCGATCCTTGACCTCCTCCAACTCGTGCATCTTTTCACGTTTGTAATCGGCTTGTGCAAACAAAGAGAGCTGTTCTTTAATATCGCAGGGCACGAGATTTTGTGCCGTCACCGTGATCGAACGGATCATTTTTCCGTCGTGATAATTGGCTGAGATAATCTCCATGGCGGTTTCGATCAATTCCTTGGTGATATCGGTGGGGTTCTTGGTCGGCTTTTGGCGCGAAATTGTGTGAAATTGAAGGTCTTTTAACGCCACATTGACAGTGGTGCAGCGCATTCCGCAGGCACGAAGACGTCCGGCGACCAATTCGCACAGTTCGGTGACGCAGTTTCGAATCTCCTGAGTGGTGGACAAATCACGGGGCAGGGTGGTGCCGTTTCCGACCGATTTGACTTCATGGGTGTGTTCAAATGTCAGCACGGGGCTCTCGTCGAGCCCGTTGGCGAAATCACAGACGGCAGGCCCGCCTTTTCCGAGCGTTTTATAAAGCAGTTCGCGGTCAGCCAGCGCCAGCTGTCCGATGGTACGGACGCCGATTTTGCGCAGCGCTTCGGCTGCGTTACTGCCGACAAAGATCATCGCGTCCACCGGCTGCTTCCAAACGATGTCTCTGAAATTATCGCGGGTAATCACCGTG
>CAZTDA010000271.1:0-3845 GCA_964612155.1 uncultured Eubacteriales bacterium
ATTAATATGCAGCTTGACAGAGGTGATTCTGCATATGATATTTTAAAGAACTTCACTCAGATAATTTCTGCCGATTGATTACGAAATAATATCATTTTGAAAGCAGCGCTTTTTTCGCGCATCCCTAATGAGATTACGCAAATTCGGGCTTGACATCATCCCTTTGTAATGTTATAATAAACCCCGCTCGTCACGAGAGATTCTTGTATGAGCGGGGTTTTTGCGGGTGTTATTCAATGGTAGAATTCCAGCCTTCCAAGCTGGCTGCGTGGGTTCGATTCCCATCACCCGCTCCAAACCGGCTGACGCCGGAGATAAGTTCTTTAAATCCCTAAAAAATGAATGCGCCAATAGCTCATCAGGATAGAGCAACTGCCTTCTAAGCAGTAGGTTGAGGGTTCGAGTCCCCCTTGGCGTACCAACGTGGTGGGTATAGCTCAGTCGGTTAGAGCGCCAGATTGTGGCTCTGGAGGCCGTGGGTTCGAATCTCACTATCCACCCCAACGAAAAAATGCTGTTTTGTCTTTGGACAAAACAGCATTTTTTTCGAATGATGTTTGTCCTTTTCGGGCAACTGATGTAAGCTTCGCTAATGATGTTGCCCACGCGCAACAAGCGCGCGAGGCAATGATGTGTGCTGTGGCACATAAAGGGCAAATATCACATCATTACGGCATGAAATGACGCAACATCATTTCGCCGCAAGGCGATACATCATGTGCGTTAGCACACATCATTATCGGCGTTTTCAAGTAAAGTGGGAATGCGTTCTACCAATTTCTATTTTCCATTCATCCCAGCGCGACATCCAACAGCATCATCAGCGAAAACCCGAAAGCGACGCCGATGGTGCCGATGTTGCTGTGCTCACCCGTCTGACATTCGGGGATCAATTCCTCGACCACCACATAAATCATTGCGCCTGCCGCAAACGCCAATATAAAAGGTAAGATCGGTGTGATCAATGAAGTCAACAAGATTGTCATGGCTGCGCCGACCGGTTCGACGACGCCCGATAAAAAGCCGTAAGTAAATGCGCGGCGTTTGGAAATTCCGGTGCCTACCAACGGCATGGAGATGATCGCGCCCTCCGGAAAGTTTTGAATCGCAATTCCGATTGCAAGTGCAAACGCGCCTGCGATCGACACAGCGGCGTTTCCGTTTAAAACACCCGCAAATACCACGCCGACCGCCATGCCTTCCGGGAGATTGTGCAGTGTAACCGCGAAAATCAACATTTTTGATTTGCTAGTCTTTTTGACACCCATGCCCTCCGGCTCATCCGAATTGACATGCAGATGCGGGATAATTGTGTCAAGCAGCAATAAAAAACCCATCCCGGCCAAAAATCCGATCACAGCCGGAAGCCAGGCGATTTTTCCGCTCTCTTCGGCCATGTCGATGGCCGGAATCAACAGCGACCAGACCGAGGCAGCAATCATGACGCCGGAAGCGAATCCCAACAATGCTTTTTGCAGCGACGGCTTCATTTCTTTTTTCATAAAGAAGACCATCGCTGCGCCGAGCGTCGTACCGACAAACGGGATTAAAACACCGATTATAACCTTGACCGTATCATTCATAATAAAAACTCCGTGATTGAAATTGATTATTGGGATTTATTCGCACGGTTTGCATGCGCCTTGATTTTCTCAAACGTCTCGTCACTGACGGCATGTTCGATCTTGCAGGCGTCATGCGCGGCGATCTCGGGGTCGACGCCGATTCTGACCAAGAACTCGGTCAGCAGTCGGTGGCGTTCTAAGATCTTTTCGGCAATTTCCTCGCCCGAAGGTTTGAGGGTGATGTACCCTTCCGCGTCAACCTCAATATACCCCTCTTTTTTCAACAGTCCGACCGCACGGCTGATGCTGGGTTTCGAGTACCCGGTATAATTGACAATGTCGATGGCACGCACCAAGCCCTGCTTTTCGCGCAGCACCAAAATATCCTCGAGATACATTTCGCCCGATTCCTGCAAATGCATGATTCAGACCCCTTTCATGCACAATTTTCCATTGTATTTTACCATTCTATAACCCAAAAAGCAAGTTTTTATATTTTGCGGGAATTTCGTTATTCTTAAAAAGACTTGCTATTTATAGAATTATGTTATAAAATAATTGTGTTAGCATATGCTAACACAAAATTTAACTTATGTTTTGTTCGTCTGACAAGGGAGGTCATCACATGTTGACATGGCTCATCGACAATATCGCGACAATCTTAATCAGTTTGGCTTTGGCAGCCGCGATTGCCGGGATCATCCTTGTGATGATCCGAAATAAGAAAAAAGGTAAGTCCTCCTGCGGCTGCGGCAGCTGTTCCGGCTGTGCGATGTCGGGAAGCTGCCATCCGGCGGAAAACAATCGAGCAGAAAAGAATGAGGATAAAAAATAAACAGTTCAAAGCGGAAGTGCGGATTACCGTACTTCCGGTTTGAGATTAAGTTTATGATGTTTGACACCATTTCCTTTTTATGTTAATATCAAATGGATATGATTAAGGAGGAATTAAAGTTGCAATATCAAAGTAAACCAATTGAACGAAAAAACGCCGTAATCGTCGGCGTGCAAATCTTTTTTCTTGTCGTGTCTTTATTCCTGATGATATACATCGGTCAAACCGATTCTCCGAAAACAACATATAATCTTTATCCTTCGATGTTTTCCGGATTCGTGGCTCGTCCTGTTGCCATCTTTTTGGGAACGCTCTTGTTGCTGAAAGGATTACGGGTATTTTACACAAACGATGTCCGCGCCGACCGTTATATTAAATTCAGAGTATCAATGCATTTCGCAAGCTGGGTGTTCATTGCATTTTATATATTATTTCTGCTCGGCGCCTTTGGCGAACTCACAGGATTTCGTTTTTTACAACCTCTTTTTAATCCGAAAACCGCCGACTTTATGATGAAAAACACCACGGTTTTAAGCGCACTCACCGCCGTATTGTTTCGATTGAAGAATCTATAAATCCTGTTTCCAAGCGTATTTTCCAAAATTCCGCAAAAGCTTATTGCATTTTTCTTGTTGCGGTGATATACTATGTCATATCAGCTTCGACGGAGATGTGACCGTTGTCCGACGAATCAGAGAGAGCCGCATTTGGTGCGAGCGGCTTTTCGCAAGACGGTACGACCACTCCCGAGCTTCCGCCCGAATTTTATTGTGTAGGCGCGGACGTCTCTTCGCGTTAAGAAGCCCCAATGAAGGTAAAGAAATCAGTTTATGAGTTCTTTACGAACAAGGGTGGAACCGTGAGATTTCTCTCACCCCTTGCAGGTTTATTTGCCTGCGTGGGGTGTTTTTGTTTTATTCGGATGAAAGTAAGCTTTCAAGTTAAGAAAGGATTGATGATTATGAACATCACATTCAAAGATGGTAAAGTGGTCAAGTTCGACGCGCCGATCTCCGTCTATGACGCGGCAAAGTCAGTCTCGGAAGAACTGGTGCGCGGTGCGCTGGCGGCGTTGGTCGACGGCAAACGGGTCGATTTGACCCATGTCCTCGACCACGACTGCACGCTGCAGATTTTGACCTGGGACGATGCAGACGGAAAATGGACTTTCCGCCACACCGCTTCGCATATTCTGGCGCAGGCGATCAAGCGGCTGTATCCGCAGGCCAAACTCGCTATCGGCCCGGCGATTGACGACGGATTTTATTACGACATCGACGTGGACTTTCCGATCACATCCGAAATCCTCGAAAAGATCGAGGACGAGATGAAAAAGATTGTCAAGGCCAATTACAAGTTGGAGCGTTTTTCGATGCCGCGCGACAAGGCGATCGAATACTTCAAGGAAAAAGGCGAGCCGTACAAGGTTGAGTTGATTCAAGACC
>CAZTDA010000272.1:0-3840 GCA_964612155.1 uncultured Eubacteriales bacterium
GCAGCCGGCGACAATCGCCGTTGCGCGTTTGGCCTGTTCCTCGATGCTTTGCATACTGCGCTCTTCGATTCTGCCGTACCCAACGGGTTCTTTGGCGTCGGTCGAATAAAAATTGGTCATCTGAACGGTCAAGTCGGCGGCGACAACGCCTCCGATGCGTTTGTCGGTGAACAGCTCCACCAACCCCGAACCCGCTTTGGATGCGCCTTTTGCGGCTAATTTTGCCGCGCCGCACATGCCCGGCTGACCCGCTAAAACCAATGTGCGCCCGAAATCGCCCTTGTTGGCGTATTTATCGCGCACGACAAACCGCTCGCGGACAAATTCCCGGTCAACCAGTTCAATTTCACCGTATTGCTCAAAAATCTCCGGCTTGATGCCGATGTCGGTCAAAATGACCGCTCCGCATTTTTTTGCCGCGGGGCAGATGAAATGCGCCGGTTTATAAGCCCCGAACGCGATGGTATAATCGGCCCTAAATGCATTTTTATCAATGCTGCCGTCATCGGCTCTGCAGCCGGAGGGGATGTCTAGTGAAAATTTAAGCGCGTGCGCGGAATTCATGATCCCAAGCAGACGCGCCGTTTTCTCATCTGTATCGCCGTGAAAACCGATCCCGAACACCGCATCGGCAAGGATGTCCGCCGCGCAGATCCATTCGGTTGCGCCGCCCTCGTCCGTGCGAAAGTCGATGATCTCAAGTCGGTCTTTGACTCTGTCATAGGCCAATTGTGCCGCAACGGTGCTCGGTTTTCCCCGCTCTAAAACCACCTTACAGCTGAATCCGGCTTCGCTGAGGAACGCAGCGCATAATAACCCGTCTCCACCGTTGTTGCCGCTGCCGCAAACCACGACAACCGCGCCGGACGCGGCTTTTTGAATGATGACTCCCGCTGCCGCTTTGGCGGCGTTCTCCATCAGCACGGCCTGTGAAAGCCCCTCGCAGTCGGCGAGCAGCTCAGCGTTTTTCATTTGGGAAGCGGTGAGCAGTTTCATCGTCTTGACCTCCCTTTTACATCGGCGGAGAACTTGTTATATCCCTGTTTTAGGTTCCCTGTTCGGCGTCTCTTCCTTTTCCGAATGCCGCAAGGCGCAGCTGAACCGGCAGTGAGTTCTTGATCAGTTCCAGCATCTTTTCGTCCGGTTCAAAAATCACCATGTCTTTTTTGCGATCATATACACAGACGGTATACCACAAGTTTTTGGTGCTGCCGGTATAAGTGCTGTAGGTATGATAGGGTTTGTATTTACGCTTTTTATCGGGTGTATATTTCCCGAACGCCGTGATATGGGAAAAACGGATTCTGGTCAGCGTGGTGCGCGTCCCTTTTTTCTGAATCTTGTCGATGTTGATATTGCCGTCGATAAATTCATAGCAAAATTCCGGATTCAACCGTTTGGTATATAACAGCGCAAGCATAAAGAGCATAATTGTAAAAAGGATGGCGAGCAAGCTGCCGCCGTATTCGGGAAAGCGAAAAACCATCAAATAAAAACCGACGGCCGAAACCGCCACAGCACCGACCCAAACCAGTACCGCAAGCACTTTTTCTTTTGTCGTGGGGATTTTTTGAACCGTTTGCTCGTAATATTGCTCCATATTGTCCTCCAAGGTATTCATATTATTATTTTATCACAAGAGGAAGGTTTTTTCAACCTTGACTTATTTTCCCTTTTATGGTATATTTTCAATTTGAGAGGTGATTTGTTTGCCCGTTGCCGTTCGTGCACTCGCTTTCGCAAAAATAAATCTTTCGTTATCAATATTATCAAAACGCGCCGACGGCCTGCATGAGCTGCATTCGGTGATGCAAAGCATTTCGCTTTGCGATCATGTAACCCTTTCTCGAAACTGCGACGGTCAGATTACGCCCGGAAACGGCACGATCGGCGAGGATGATATCACCGTCCTATCCGCAAAAACGTTTTTCAGGGCCACGGGTATGAAAAACCCGGGGCTGCGTATTGATATTGAAAAGAATATTCCTGAGGCGGGAGGGCTCGGCGGCGGCAGCGCAGACGGTGCGGCGGTTTTATGCTGCCTTAACGAGATGTACCGCACAGGACTCTCGATGTCGGAATTATGTGCGGTCGGTTTTAATATCGGTGCCGATATCCCGTTTTGCATTGTCGGGTCAACCGGTCTGGTGACCGGCGCGGGAGAACAGGTTCAACCGCTCGCTCCGATTCCCGACTGCGAAATCTACATTTTCACCAAAGACACCAAACCCGGCACAGCGCAGATGTACGCCGAATATGACCGCCGTTTTCCGCAGCCCAAACCCGCCCCCCCTACACTGGACACCACCGATTTAAAACAGCTGCGCACCGGAATACAAAATGATTTTTTACCGCTTTACGGAACCGGTTTTGACGCTGCTTTCGCCGCTGTTAAAAAACGTTTTCCCGTTTGTTACGGCCTATCCGGCAGCGGCCCTTCGGCTTTTGCCGTTTTTGAACGCGCCGATGCAACCTGCGAACAAGAACTCATCTCGCTGGGGTATCGGGTATTTCGTGCAAAACCCGAACGCAGAGGCGTCAGTATTCTGGGTTAACACCCGCTTTCCGACAGACATATACTCTGGTATAAAACATAACCATCGGTTATGAAAAACACAACCAAAGGTTATGTAAAACCTAACTATAAGTTAGGTTTGGAGGAATTTGTTATGTTGGACTCAAAGACCGCAATTTTTATATCGGTCGGCATTGCGGGCGGCGTAATCATCGCCATTGTCATACCGCCGTTTTGGGCGGTTTTAATCTGTGCGGGCGTCATATTCGTCATCCTTCGGTTTTTATCTCAACGCGGCTGCCGCCGCAGAAGATGATGACTGTTCCGATAAATCAATGATAGTGGATTTACCCAATTCTTTATGGTTTATTTCTTAAGGACTTCACTATACATAAATTTCATGTATAATATAAATATCTGAGTCATTTTGGCCGTACGGCGGAAATGGGGATTGATGTTATGGGAACGAGTAAATCCAAGGGAAAAATGGTGTTTCACAGCTGCCTGGGCGTTTTGGCGGGGATTACGGTTATCCCCGGAATTGCGCTCGGGAATGCGTTGTTTAATCATGCGTTAAATCGCAATTGCAGCCGGATCAATTTCAACTCGCCCGATCCGAATGCCCCGCAGGAATGCCCATCTGCCAACGCTTTTGCCCAGGACCCCGCCGACACCGAGTGGATCGGCATTTTCGACAGCCGCAGAGAGCGAGAAATCACCTCCGGCGACGATTTAAAGCTGCGCGCTTATCAAATCGGGGATAGCAGTGCAAAACGTCAGGTGATTATGGTGCACGGCTACGGCGGCGACCACATGATGTACCGCCAGCTCGCTAAACACTTTTATAAATCCGGATTTAACGTACTGATGCCCGACCTACGCGGACACGGCAAGAGCGAGGGCAAGGTGATTTGTATGGGTTGGAAAGACCGGCTCGATATTATCAAGTGGATTGAGCTGCTGATCTCGGAAAACCCAAGCTGTGAAATCGTGCTTTACGGCATCAGCATGGGCGCTGCCACGGTGATGATGACCTCCGGTGAAAAACTGCCCGACAATGTCAAGGCGATTATCGAGGACTGCGGTTACACCTCGGCAGCAGAGCAATTCGGTTACTGTATGAAAACATTTTTCTCGATAATGCCCTTCCCATTGCTGCAATATGCGGGGCTTGTTTGCCGAATTCGCGGCGGATGGGGTTTTTGGGAGGCAAGCGCAATCAAGCAGCTGCAAAAGAATCACCTGCCGATGCTGTTCATCCACGGCGCAGCCGTCGATTTTGTACCCGCTTATATGGTTGAAAAGGTTTATGCCGCCACGAAGGG
>CAZTDA010000273.1:0-3832 GCA_964612155.1 uncultured Eubacteriales bacterium
AAACCAATAGAGGTATTTGCCGTTCTTGCATTTCCAGATAAAATTCGCTGCACGCGGATTGTTCATAAACCTGCCGTCGGCATAACGCATGCGCTCGGGTTCGGTGAAGGTGTGCCCGCCGTCATGGCTATAGGCGCAGTAGGGATAGGACGAGACAGTGCGAAACACCGTAAAAATCGTGCCGTCTGATAAGACCACATAGCTGTGCTCCTCGGAGACATGGCTGATGTCACGCGGTGTGCGGATGCCGATGTCGCCGTCGGGCAGGGTCTCCCAAGTGAGCTTTTCGGGGTCTTTCTCGGTCTCGAGGTTTTCGCAGCGGAGTAAAACCCCTTCGGTGTTGGTGAAGGCCTGATAGCCGTTGCGCCCGATTTTATAGAGCGAGACATAGACGGCACCGTTATGTGTGAACGGCTTGCCCACATTCCAAAACAGTAGGATATCGCCGCCGTAATGATTGGCATAGTCCACGGCGAATTTGCGCATGGGAATCTCATAAAATTTTTCCGACCACGTTTTGCCGCAGTCGTCGCTGTATTTGAAGACAAAATACCCCTGCGAGTCGGCGCGCGCCCACTTGCCGCCGGGAAAGGGCGGGTCATCGGCGAGCACATAGCGCAGGTTGTCTTTGTTGTAATTATAAAAAATATAGACCCTGCCGTAGGAGGTCAGGTACATCACGGCGTACGCCGATTCGGGATTTTGACTGCTCTCGACATCGGCAATCTCAATCCAGGTCTTGCCCCTGTCGTAGCTGCGAGCACTGACGATGTGCTGACCCTTTTGTCCCTCGTCGCCCTTGCCGGTAGTGATGCACATCAGCCATGCACCGTCGGGCATTTTGAGGATGTACGGCTGGTCGCTGTAGCCCTCGCGCGGCATTTTAAAACCGGCATTGATGTTGCGTGAATCCATATTCCGCCCCCGTTTGCGTTTATTATGAATTATTGTAACAGACGGGGAGGGCGAAAGCAAGTTAAAAGTAACGGGTTTTGAGGGCTTGCCATTCGGCGGCGGCGGGATTATAATAAATGTGGAATTTTCATATTTTTCACGAGATTGTTAAATGCAAAAGGAGTTTTCAAATGTCGATTATCGAAAAGGGCGGGATGGTCCCGAATCATCTCAAAATCATGTTTTTGGGCGACAGCATTACCGACGACGGGCGCTATATCGCGCACATCGATTACTATATAAAAAAGCATTTTCCCGGACATTCGATCGAACTGATCAATTTGGGGCTGAACAGTGAGACCGCCTCCGGTCTGTCCGAACCCGATCACCCGTTCCCGCGCCCCTGTATCTTTGACCGTGTGGATCGCGCGCTTGAAATGGCAAAGCCCGACTGGGTGGTTGTCTGCTACGGCATCAATGATGGCATTTATTACCCCTATTCCGAAGAGCGGATGGGGGCATATCAGAAGGGCATCCTTAATTTAATCCGAAAAATCAAAGCTCACGGAGCCAAGGCGATTGTGATGACACCCCCGATTTTGGACGCTGTGTCTTTCGGCGGGCCGATGCTCGACGAAACCGCCGAAAAGTTCAGTTGGGCACAGGCCTACCGGGGCTATAACGACGTGATGAAGCAATACGCCGACTGGGTGATGACCGACCTGCGCGGCGTCGCCGACCGAGTGGTCAATATTTACGGTCCGATGACCGCCGAATACGCTGCGAAGCGTAAAAACGATCCCGATTTGAAACTCGGCGACGGCATCCATCCCGACCTCTGGGGACATTGGATTATGGCCAGATGCCTGCTCGGAGAACTATTCCGCCTTTATCCGGAGTATGAGCCGAATTATATCAAAGAGGAGACCCCCGCGTTTGGATTGGTCTTGAAGCGGCACCGCCTGTTGAGTTCGGCTTGGAAAGAAGCGGTCGGACATTCTCATCCCGATAAAGCCAAAAACGCGCTGCCGCTCGATGAGGCCAAAGCCGCCGCCGCGGAGCTGGATCGGGAAATCCGAGAGACAATAGTAAACGAAGAAAATGACGACCGTGTCGAGGACTGGAACGGCTGTGTATGCCGCCGCTTTTATTTGAACGGCAGGGTTTGCACCTATATTGAGCCGAAAAAATTTGCCCCCGGCAAGCCGTGGATTTGGCGCACCGAGTTTTTGCACGCGTTTGAAAGCGTTGATGTCGAGCTGGTACGCCGGGGTTGGGCGCTGTGTTATTATCGGGTCAGCAACCTGTTCGGCTGCCCGGAGAGCATTGAATTGATGAAGGCCTTTCACGACGAGATGGTCCGCCGGTTCGGACTTTCGAAAACGATGGTGCCGTTCGGGTTCAGCAGGGGCGGATTATACGCAGTCAACTACGCCGCTGCCTACCCCGAAGACATTGAGGCCCTTTATATCGACGCGCCGGTGCTGGATATTCGCAGTTGGCCTGCCGGACTCGGTATTGGGGACGGTTCGCCGAATGAGTATAAGGACTGCATGGATGTCTACGGCCTGAACGAGACGAGCATTAAGCAGTTTGCGGAGAACCCATTGGATAAAACGGAAGTGTTGGTAAAGGCCGGAATTCCGGTTGCGCTGGTCGCGGGGGACGCGGATACGACGGTGCCCTATACCGAAAACGGTGCACTCTTTGATGAAAAATACCGCTGCCTCGGCGGAAAAATTTTGACCATCGTCAAGCCCGGCTGCGGACATCATCCCCACAGCATCGAAGACCCCACGCCGGTGGTGGAGTTTTTGCTCGAAGCGACGGGAAGAAATCATTGAATATCACATTGCAAAATAGAGTTCACAACATGCAGTGAACGATTAAAAACCGCAAAAACAGAAACGGATACCTTTCGGTATCCATTTCGATCAAAAACCTGCCTTTTATCGGTCAGCAAGAAACGGTTTGCGTTTAAACCCGTATTACCGGCATATACGCATAACCTGTCTTATGTTCGTCTGTATCGTAAACTTCCATCTCCTGCGCCCCGTTGTCGTTTGTTTTAAATCCGTGCGCCGGCATGAAATAATTCCTGATATATGCAAAAAGCTCCCATATTTCGCATTGTTTTCTGGACAACAACTGCGCCGTATATTTATCTGTATATGCCCGGATATATAAAGATTCGGGTATTTTATAGACATCAACGCCTTCGGGTTGTTCTTGCGCCGTTGTTTCCCTGACAAACCCCATAGCCCGTTTGGATTCCTCAAGCCAAAAATTCACGCTTAAGGTTATGTCGCATACAGGCAATAGGCAATCCACCACTTTTCCGCAGGCAAGCCACCTTTGTTTTTCATCTTCTGACATAAGGGCTTTGTCAATACTGCCGAAATCTTTTGCATACAATATCCTTCCCGCAAGGATTGTCTCGGGCTTTTTAATAATTTCAAAGATTGCTTCTCCGATTTTAATGATTTCGATGACTTTTTCGGCTTTCTCATCTTCTACATCCAACAGGTCGTCGACAGATACACGATAAAGACGTGCAAGCAGCTTAAAGTTATACACATCGGGCAAGCATTCACCTTTTTCCCACTTGGATACCGCTTGTCCCGAAACCCCGATCTTTGCAGCTAATTCGTCTTGAGTGAAATCTTTTGTTTTCCGATAATTTTTCAACCGTTCGCCGAAGGCAATTTGATGAAACATGCAATACCATCCTAAAAAATAGAGTCAAAAAGCTTTTTGCAATTTAATAATAACATTATTATCGAGATACAACAACGGTATATATGTTGGAACGAAAGGCAGCAATTCAACCATTGGTTGTATTATCTGCGATGATTTTCGCCTGTTTAAAAGAGGACGGTTCAGTTATTTAATGTGGGTTTTGTAATTTGTTTTTATTTTACCTATTTTAAAGATACCG
>CAZTDA010000274.1:0-3810 GCA_964612155.1 uncultured Eubacteriales bacterium
GGGGCGCCTCTTCGGCCAACTTGAGTACTTCTCCATACGGCCAAAGGTCTTCGCTTTTAATTGTGGGGTTGCGATAAATAATGCTGATGCCGCTGTTGCTTGTACGGCGCCCGCATGCGGACTCCGAACATGAAACATCCAAAGTCCGACTTTTGGCGGAGAGAGTGAGATTCGAACTCACGGCTCTTGCGAGTCACCGGTTTTCAAGACCGGCTCCTTAAACCACTCGGACATCTCTCCGAACAGCCCTAACATCATAACATACCGATTTTCGGTTGTCAATATCGCAGCGTTAAAAAATGGCGATTCGCGTTCGGATTTGCCGAAATATTCTTTTCTCCCCCACACCGAATTATTCGGTACTACGATACCAAATGGAAAACAACCGACCGGAACTCACTTCCGACCGGCTGCTTTTCTTACACCCGCTATTTTTTCTTGACCGGAATCCAAATTTCCGCTTTATATTCTGGACTTTTGGCATCTCCGTCAGGGAAGACCTCAATCTCATAATCATTGAGATTGGTATATCCGCTTGACGGCAGCCACCCGGTCACAATCTTCGCCCAGGTCTCGCCGAACGCCTTCCCGCCCGTGCCGTTGACTGTGAAAACCGCCCAGGTTCTCGCAGGGATTGTCAGAGTTTCAAGACCATCATGCTCTTGCCCGTCCGACTCCGCTCCGAGCGCCAAATCCACTGTACCGTCTTTTTGAGGCATGTAAATCCCCACATGCCAAAACGGCGGGCGACAGAGCTTCAGTTCCTTTCTTATTCTCGTATTTGTCCCATCAGAGTAGTAACGATCCCAAACACAACCGTCCTCCTCACCCTTAAAATTCCCGATCTTCACCGTGAAGTTCAACACGCCTTTTTCTTCGATCCGAACATTCATTTCCGCATCTCCTTTGATTGTCATATGAAAAGAGAGGCGGGGATAGGCCTTTAACGCAACACCCGTACAGCGCGCTTTCCCGGGGGTCATACCGAAGGTTTCTTCAAACGCCCGTGTAAACGAGTTCGGGGATTGATACCCGTACTTAAGCGCAAGATCAATGATTTTCACGTCTCCGGACTGCAGTTCATACGCCGCCAAAGTCAGCCGCCTGTGGCGAATATATGCGGAAAGTGACATGTCAGTGACATAAGAGAAGATTCTGCCGAACTGGTGCATCGGGCAAAGCGAAATCCGTTCTATTTCCTGCGGCGATATATCCTGCGCCAGATGACTTTCAATGTACTCCATTGTTTGATTCAAGCGTTGTGTAAAATCCATGGCTGTCCCTCCTTTCAAAGACATTTTAAAGTAGATGCAAACAGAAATCTCCGCATTTCGGTGACAAAACTGTGTAATAAAAAATCGCCGGTTCTCCGGCGACTTGATAATAAGTTTTACAGCTTAACACCCTCGTGCGCAAAGACGCGCTTGACCGACAGCAGACAGCACTTTAAATCAAACCCAAACGATAGCTTTTTCACATATTCACCGTCATATTCGGCTTTTTGCTTGCTGGTCAACTCGTCACGACCATTGATCTGCGCCCATCCGGTCAGTCCCGGCCGCACCGAATTGGCGTTGACCTTGTCGCGTTCCTCAATCAAATCGTATTGGTTAAACAGTGCCGGACGGGGTCCGACCACCGACATATCCCCGCGCAGAATGTTAAACAGTTGCGGCAGCTCGTCCAAGCTGTATTTACGCAAAAACAACCCGACCCGGGTCACATAAAACTGCGGATTATCAAGCAGATCAGTGGCAAGGTCTTTGGGCGTATCGGTGCGCATGGTTCTGAATTTGTAGATATTAAACAGCTTTTTATCTTTTTTTACTCGCTTCTGCACAAAGAAAATCGGCCCTTTGGAGTCGAGCTTGACTGCGAGCATCATAATCAGGAAAAACGGCCAAATCAATAAAAGTGCAATCAGTGCTGATACAAAATCCAAAACTCTTTTGACTGCTTTATACATGAAATTCCCCGCTGATTTTCTCGGGTAACGCTCTTTATACCCGTTTTTTATAATGCAATTATAGGTTGTTATGGTCAAAAAGTCAATATGCCAAAAACATCGTGCCGTCAGAACGGATTGCAGCGCGCCCCGAAGTCAATTCCGCCAAAACATGATTTAAATCCAGCGCTTTTTCCTGTGGCAAATAATATTGAAAGACCACTTTATCCGTATATTCCGTACCTGTGATCACCGCACCGCCGTTTTGCAGCGCGTTTTTCACCCGGTCGCCGTCGCCGTATTCAACCGTGACCGTGAACCGTTCGCACAGCGTCATTGTCACAATTCCGGAGGCCTCCACACCCAGTTTCGCAGATGCACCGTAAGCTCTGACAAGCCCGCCTGCGCCGAGCAAGACCCCGCCGAAATAGCGCGTCACCACGATCGCACTTTTAAAAATCCGCCCCGCTTTTAACACTTGTAATACAGGCGTTCCCGCAGTTCCGGAGGGCTCGCCGTCGTCGCTTGCGCGCATGTTGCCGTCGTCGATAAAGTATGCCCAGACGTTATGGGTCGCATCTTTATAATGCTGCTTAATGCGCGAAATAAACGCCTCGGCCTCACCCACGTTTTCGACCGGGCGCGCGGTGGCGATAAATTTCGACCGCTGTTCGACGAACACGGCTTCGGCTTCGGTTTTCAAAGTCAGATAACTGTCCACTGCAGACATTGCGCCCAATCTTTTTTCTGCCATAATGTCAATCCATATTAAATGTCTGCAGCTGTCCGCAGAGCATATCGTTAAACCCGAACCGTTTATAAAACGGTCTCAGCTTTTCATCAAACAAGACAGAGATCATAAAGATTCGATTCTTTTTTAAATAATCGATCGTACGGTTCATCAACTCGGTGCCGATGCCTTTGCCCTGATAATCGGGATGAATGATCAAATCTTGTATATAGGCATCGGTGACGCCGTTACAAACAGTATCAATAAAGCCGATCAGATGATCGCCGTCAAACACGGCAATGTGAAAATACGAGGTCATCCGCTCGTTTTTATAGCAATCCTCCATGCGGTTCCATCCCACGGACTGGCGCAAGTCGGCAATTGCCTTCGCGGATACCGGTTTATTTTCAATATAGATTATGATCCTCACCTCGGTTATTTAATACAAAACAAAGAATAAAATAAAAGCAAAAAGCGGTACCGCGCTCATGGCGACAGCACCGCAGCAACGGCGCCGAAGCACCGCGAAATTTTGCTTAAATGTATTACTTCTGTTCGAGATTGAATCTCTTGTTAAACTTATCGACGCGTCCGCCGCTGTCGACCAGCTTCTGCTTACCCGTATAGAACGGATGGCATTTTGAGCAGATATCAAGACGCATATCCTTTTTGGTGGAGCCCACTTCGATGACCTCACCGCAGGCGCATCTGATTGTCGTCTTCTCGTATTTCGGATGAATCTTTTCCTTCATGTCGTCTCACCTCTTTATAAACCTGTGACCAAAAGCCGTGACTTGTAGTCGTGACCCGTGGTCATATCAGCGGTTTATTATAACATGCGTTTGTCTGCCTGTCAAGGATTTTTGTCGAAAATCTTCTCTCGGTCTTCACAGGCAATTCGGCAATTTAAGCATACCGAATCAACCGTTTGATCACCTCGCCCAATCGTTTGATGCCGGTGACAATGCGCTCTTGCGGCATATTTGAAAAGTTGAGCCGGAAAGTGTTTTCTTTTCCACCGTTCGGAAAAAATGACCCGCCGGGGACAAAAGCGACATTTTGTTTTAAGCATTCGATGAGCAAATCACGAGAATTGAGATACGTCGGCAATTCCACCCAAGCAAACAGTCCTCCT
>CAZTDA010000275.1:0-3797 GCA_964612155.1 uncultured Eubacteriales bacterium
GAAGGGTGATAAGGTCTGTTTATCCGAAATAGCCCCCTATGCTTTTGCCGGGTTTACTGTTAAGTAATTGCTGACGGCGTGCAAATCTTGCGGAAAATTTGGAAGTGTAGTAGAATGGATATCGTAAATCCGAGAGCTTTGTTGCCGCAGCTGTAAAAGTGCGGCTGATAATGTTATGAATAGCGGGAGTGTTAACCGGATGGATAAGCGTGAAATCGTAAAAGCCGCAATCGCACATAAACCCGGCGTGTCTTTGCCGTATGCCATCACGTTCGCTCGTGACGCATACGAGGCCTACGGAGAGCGGCTGACGGCGGACTTTGTTACCGGATGGGTGAAAAGCGAATATGAGTCCGGTCGGCTTGATATGGACGAGGCCATCCGCCTCGGTATCGGCAACAGCGCGTTTGCGTTCGGCTGTCCGTGGTGGAACTGGTACGATCTGCCCAAGGCTTATTCCGAGTATGATGCGCCGAGCTTTTTGCCCAAGACCATGGGGTTTGGCAGTTATACCGGCTTTGCCGATCGCATCAAGGCAATCAAGGAAGCAACCGGCTGTTATATGTTGGTCACCATCTGGGGCAGCCACTTTGAAAAGGCCTATTTTGCGCGCGGGATCGAAAACTTTCTCGCCGATATGGCAGGGGAACCCGAGTACGCCAAATCTCTGCTTGATATGATTATCCGTAAAAATATGGTCATGCTTGAAAATATCGTCAATATTCCCGAGATCGACGGAATATTGCTCGGCAGCGATTGGGGTTCTCAAAAATCGCTGCTGATGTCGCCTGATGTCTGGCACGAGATGATCGCTCCCGGCGAACAGCGGGAATACGATTTGATCCACGAGGGTGGCAAAGATGTGTGGGTGCATTCCTGCGGCAACGTTGAGGCCATCATGGGCGATCTCGTCAAAATGGGCGTGGATGTGCTGAATCCGGTGCAACCGGAGTGTATGGATTTGGCGAAAATCAAGCGGTTACACGGGGATAAGCTGACTTTTTGGGGTGGTGTGAGCACCCAGCAGACACTGCCGTACGGAACGCCCGATCAGGTCAGAACCGAAGTTTCCCAGGTTTTTGACATTTTGGGGGCGTGCGGGAGTTATATCCTCGCGCCGGCGCAGAGCATCCAATCTGATGTGCCTTATGAAAACGCCTGCGCCATGATTGACGAGGCGCAAAAGCGGTTCCGCACTAACGAAAGTTTATAAAATTTGAATAAATTAAAGGGGTTGTCCCAAACTTTAACGGGGCAACCCTTTTTGTTTTGCAATTTTCCTATTACGATAGTTTACGGGAGGCGGCTTTGGAAAAGCCCAAAATCAAAGCGGCGTTTGTCGATTTTGCGATGCCGAATGAAAAATTACAAAAGACGCTCTTTTATTGGCTGCTTGAAAAAAATTATCAAATCGAACCCAGCGACGATCCCGATTATGTGTTCGGATCGTCTTTCGGGCTGCTTAACACCGGTGTTTTAAAGTTTCGAAAGGCAGTCCGGATTTTTATCTCGTTTGAAAACCTGTGGCCGGATTTCGATTTATACGATTATGCCGTGACTTGCTATCCGCTGCAATACGGCGACCGGAATTTGATCCATCCGTATTGTTTTGACCATTGCCACAGCGAGCGGCATATTGCTTTAGCAAAGGATAAGCATTTAAAGACCAAAGAGGAATATGCCAAAAAAACCGGGTTTTGTTCCTTTGTGGTCAGCAACAATTTGATGGCGAATCCCATTCGAGAGGCGTTCTTTAATCGCCTGTGCGAATATAAAAAGGTTGATTCCGGCGGGCGATTTCGCAACAATATCGGGCAAAAGGACGGCGTCAAAGACAAGTTGGCGTTTGCCTCGGCGCGTAAATTCTCGATTGTTTTCGAAAACTGCCGCGTCGACAATTATATCACGGAAAAAATCCTCGAGGGCTTTGCCGCGCATACGGTTCCAATCTATTGGGGCAGCCCCGATGTGAAAAAAATCTTTAACCCCGAGGCGTTTATTTACATCGGCGGGCACGAGGATTTTGACGCGGCGATTGAAAAGATCAAATTTCTTGACAACAACGACGAGGCTTATTTAAAAATGCTGTCACAGCCCGCTTTAATCGACCCCGATCTTCCCGAAAAAGTGCATGCCGAACTTGAAAACTTTTATAAACACATCATTGAGCAGCCGTTGGAGAAGGCCTATCGCCGCCCGCTGTACGGATTTTCATTGCTTAAAGAACGCCAATTTCTCCGGTCGGCGAAAATTGTGAGGCCGTTTCAAAAGTGTACATCTGCCGTCAGAGGTTTGGTACAGGGGATAAAGCAGGTCAAGAGTTTATGATCTTCATCACACAGCGATTGCCGCCGGTTTTGACGCTTTCGAGCAGTTCCACTTCCGTGTCACAGCCGAGTACCGCGTCAAACAGCTTTTTGGTGTAACCGAGCGTGCACAGGCACCAGGTCTTCGGCAGTGTCTCTTTCACCCGTTTGACGCAGGAGCAATAGCAGGTGGGATAACCGAAAAAGAGGGATTCACCTTCATTCCACAGCAGATTGGCGCCTTGATATTCGTGTTCAAAGGCCTCGACAAGTGCGTCGAGGTCTTTTGCGTTTTCATAAAGCTGTTTGATCTTTGCGATCTTATCTTCCGGCGGCGTGCAGGAGCAGGCAAAGCGGACGGCTTTG
This sequence comes from uncultured Eubacteriales bacterium, assembly GCA_964612155.1. GTDB lineage: Bacteria > Bacillota > Clostridia > Oscillospirales > JAKOTC01 > DAOPZJ01. Next base: position 2,673 of record CAZTDA010000275.1, read on the forward strand.
ACTTCTGCGGGGGTGTATGTACTGTCCAGATAATCGCAGATATCTTTTGCCCACTTGAATTTACGCAGATAATCGGCGGATTTGGATAACGGCAGTTTGGCCGCGAAGTCGTCCGCCGCCGTTTTGCCGAGTTGTTTTTCGATGGCGTTTTGCACTTTGATGCCTTGAACGTTGGTCATCATAATTTTACCTCAGATATATTGATTATAAATTTGAAAGCCGAGAGAGGCATATAAATCCCGTGCCGCGGCGTTGACTGCGCGCACGGTAATGATTTTTGCACTGTCATACAAAGCGTCGGAGATGGCTTTTGCACAAACGGTCCTTGCCAACCCCATGCGCCGCATCTGGTGCACGGTTGCCACGAATTCGAGAGAATCCGCGCCGTTGTTGTCCGTAGTCGCGGCGACGGCGGCGGGCGTATTGTTTTTATATAAAATATAGCTTTTCATCAGCCCTTTTTGGCAGAGCGGATAATGGTAAATCGGGTGTATATCGGGATAACCGCCATTGAGCAAACGATTCGTTAGTTCTGCCCATTGTACGAATTCCACCGCCGTTTGAACTTTAACGATTTTTATATCATCCGTCGTTGCTTGAAACGGAAGTTGATCATACGGCAGCATGGCCATATAGACCTCGTCGCTGTCGTCAATGGTTTGTTTATGTATTTTCCCTTTGTCATAGATCAGCTTATGCAGTTGATCGGAGGCCAACAGGTCAAGCCAGATCGGCATTTTTAGCGCTTTGATCTCGGCGGCTTTTTCCCGCTGTATTTCAACCGGCAGATGTTCGAGACGAATATCGTAAACAAACGTGATACCCGGCTGTCCTTGTTTCGGTTTGACATAGGTATAATAACCGGTATCAACGGTCTCCATATGTTCGGCGTTACCGAATAAACGGAGATAAAAGTTCGCGCCGTCGTCGATGTGTTTCAGAATGTCATGATTCGTCATATCGCCGCGATCGCTTTCTTTTCATAAAATTCTTTCAACAATCCCATATAGTCCGGCAGCTTCGACATAGAGGGTTGATGAAACTCAAAAACGACGCCGGAACACTTTTCAACCTTTTTTCCGTCGAGGATATAGGTTTTTCTCATTTTGCAATTTTCTTTTTGGG
>CAZTDA010000276.1:0-3793 GCA_964612155.1 uncultured Eubacteriales bacterium
TGCTCTCGGGATGATTCGGGGTGCCGATGACAATATGCCCCTTGCTGTCGGTGATAAAAAATTCGCTTTGACCGTTAAAAGCGGAATTTGCAAGTGAATTTGAAAGGTCTGCGTCCGATAGTTTTGCAAATAACACCGCAGCGACAGCCCCGTCTTTATATACGGGAACCGAGAGGATGATATACCCCGTTTGCTCGCCTGCGCCGAAAAATTTTTCGACACCGCGCGAACCGTGTAGGGATTTTTGAAAGAAGTTGTAAGTATTTGCGCCGGTACGATCATTGGATTGCGAAAAAGCCGACCCGTCGGGCAACGCGATGCTTAAGGATTTAAAATTCCCCGTTTCGGCGATGCTTGCCATATCGGCTCGAACGGCTTCGGTATCGAGGTTTTTCTTGGCGGAGAGCAGGGTGGAATAGCTCTCCAATACGGAATAGTAACCGTTAATTTGAGTTTTAATCGTACCTCCGGCTGTTTCGGCGAATCCGCTGAGTGTGCGAAAAGAGCGGTTCTGCGAATACTTGCTGCCGGCAGATGTGAAGATGACTACGGCGGTTAATAAACCGAGCAAAAAAATTCCGAAAGCAAAAGAGAGCGTGGTGATGTGACGGCCATTTCCGGTTTTCACAACACCCACCCCCTTTTTCGAGAATTGACAGCGTTTGCATGGGAAGCTATTTATTTCAATTATAGTACACTTCGTTTTTAAAATCAACGATATTTTCTTTAAAATGGTTTTATACGACAAAATATGAACCGGATGCAGAGACAATAAAAAAACACGCCTTTATTTGCTTGATTTTTTGGAGCGGGAAACGGGGCTCGAACCCGCGACATTCTGCTTGGGAAGCAGACGCTCTACCGCTGAACTATTCCCGCGAAAACATTGATATCGTACCATAATTCCAACGCTGTGTCAATCGAGCAAAAAGAAAATTAAAAAATTTTTGAAATGTTAATAAAATGCAAATAACAGATATTGACAGGTTATAAAATACATGGTAAGATATGGACGGACGAAGGTTGATCCGTCTAAAAGTCGCCGCTCCTCCGCGGCGCAAACCAAAGGGCGCTCGAAAGAGCGCCCTTTGGCCTTTATGGAATTGGTTTTTATTCTTCTTCTTCTTCGTCTTCGTGTTTGTATTGGGCAATGACCTGCTGCGCGACGTTGGCAGGTGCTTCTTCATAACGGTCAAAAGCGAACGTGAAGCTGCCTCTGGCCTTGGTCATTGCGCGTAAAGAGATGGAATAATCGTTCATTTCTGCCATCGGAATATCGGCTTCGACTTTGGTGTAACCGGGTTCATCTTCTGCCGGACCCATACCCAACATCCTGCCGCGGCGTTTGTTGATATCACCCATAACATCGCCGACGTTGGCCTCGGGAACCATGACCGCCAAGCGACCAACAGGCTCGAGCAGAGCCGGTTTGGCTTGGGGGATACCGGTTTTAAACGCCAATTTTGCAGCGGAAACAAATGCGATTTCTTTGGAGTCGACCGGATGGGATTTGCCGTCGAACAGCGTTGCTTTGACACCGATCAACGGGAAGCCGGCAAGCACGCCTTTTAAAATGGCTTCTTTTGCACCTTTTAAAACAGCGGGGACGAATTCCTTCGGAACCGATCCGCCGACGGTGGCGTTGACGAATTCGAATTCCTCACCGTTGGTCAGCGGTTCAAAACGGATATTGACGACGCCGAACTGGCCGGAACCGCCGGACTGTTTTTTGTGTTTTCCCTCGGCTTCGGAACGGCCGCGAATGGTCTCACGGTAGGGCACTTTGGGATCCACCAATTCAATGCCCACACCGAATTTGGCTTTGACCTTAGAGGCGAGTACATCGAGGTGACTCTCGCCGATACCCGACAAAATCTGTTGTTTGGTCTCGGCATTAACGACAAAAGTAAAGGTGGGATCTTCGTCCTTGAGCTTAATAAGCCCGGAGGAGACCTTTTCTTCACTGCCCTTGTCGGCGGCAACGACCGCTTTAGAAAGCGTCGGAGCCGGGAACTGCATCGGCGGGAACTTGACCTTGCGGCTTGCGTCGCAGAAGGTGTCGCCGGTATTGGCAGAAGCAACTCTGGTGACCGCGACGATATCGCCGGTGCCCGAGCCCTCGATCTCGGTGCTCTTTTTGCCTTTGACCAGCATGATGTGGCCGATGCGTTCGGAAGCGCTGTTGGTGGTATTAATTAAAGTGTTATTGACTTTCATCGAACCCGCAATGATCTTAAAGAAAGACAGCTTTCCGACAAACGGGTCGGCGATGGTCTTAAAGACATAAGCGCAGGTGGGTGCGGCGGAATCGTATGCAATTTTCACTTCATTGTCGTTTTCATCCAGCGCGGTCTCGGGGCCGCGGGCGCCCGGGGCCGGCATGTAATCGCCGAGGTTGTCCAGCAGACCGGCAATGGCTTCGAGCTGGTAAGCGGAGCCGCAGACGACCGGGAAAACCTTGCGCTCGGCCGCACCTTTGCGCAGCGCATCAAGGGTTTCCTGTTCGGTGAACGGTTCGCCCGCGAAAAATTTATCCATCAGCGCGTCACTTTCTTCGCAGATGGCCTCACGCATCATCTCGGTGAGTTCCGAGACCTTGCCCGAGAGGTTAGCCGGAAGATCGGAAACGGTTTCTTTGCCGGATTTATCATAGGTCTTAAGTTTATTGCGAACCACATCGACATAGCCCCGTTTGCCGCCGTTGTCGACCGGAATAAAGATCGGGCAGACGCCGTTGCCGAACTGGCTGCGGAGTTCATCAAATGTGCCGTAAAAATCGGCGTTTTCCTCATCGAGCTTGGAGATGAAAAATGCCGTCGGTAAGCTGCGGTTTTTGGCATAACGGAAACTCTTTTCGACGCCGACTTCGACGCCGTCTTTGGCCGAGAGTACAATCAGAGCGCCGTCTGCTCCGTGCAGACCTTGAATAACCTCACCGGCGAAATCAAAATACCCCGGTGTGTCGATGACATTGATCTTGATGTTTTTCCATTCAACCGGAAGTACTGTGGTGGAAATAGAAATTTTTCTGCGAATCTCTTCGGGGTCGTAGTCGCTGACGGTGTTGCCGTCCGTGACTTTGCCCATTCGGTCGGTTCCGCCTGATAAAAAGAGCATTGCCTCAACCAGAGACGTTTTACCGCTTCCGCCGTGGCCCATCAAGCAGACATTCCTGATGTCCTTGCATTCGTAATTTTTCATCGAATTCTTGCCACTCCTTAAAAAATGTTGCTTCTGCAATAAAAAAAGCGCAGACCGCTTTGTGAGAGCGGGGGCGCTTAAGCGCATTACGCACCTATGTGCATGGCGCTTGTGTACACGCAAATTTCATTATAATATAAATTTTAAGCGATGACAAGATGTTTTTTTATGAATTTTCACAACGCGCTCAATTTTTAGTGTTCACAAACCAGGCCAGCATCAAATCGACCATTTTGCCGTAGCTCTTGACCCCGTCCTCTTGTCCTTGAACCTGGAGATAGGTGTTGTTGACCGCAGTTGCTTTTTCGGCCACTTTCCCCTCATATTGCGCCCAGTGACTCGCATACTGATCAAAATCGGCATCGACCGAATCACCGTAAGTGCCCCGCAGTTCCCAATATAAGTCCTTATTGCTTGAATACAGCTTATTTTGACAATACATCAGCGCCATCATATAACCGCTGTACCGGACCAGCGGATCATCGGAACCCTGTGTGACATAAAAGGCAAAGAAATTGGCCTCGTCCTCGGGGGCTATACCATACCGATGCGACATTTCATGTGCCATGGTAAAGGGTAGGGACATCGCCGT
>CAZTDA010000277.1:0-3792 GCA_964612155.1 uncultured Eubacteriales bacterium
AACGAATGGGTATTTGCCGATTTGAATAAATTAATCCGTAACGTTACGGCCACCGTGATTGTCTTTATCTATAACTTCGCTGCGAGAAAATTGATTTTATATCGCAACAAGCCCGGAAAAACAGAAAATCAGAAAAAGGAAGAGACAGCAAAATGAAACAGGTAATTGTAATCGGCGCAGGCCCCGCAGGATTGACAGCAGCGGACGAACTGCTGCGCAGAGGCGGCTATGAGGTAACCGTGCTTGAGGAGAGCGGAGAAGTCGGCGGTATCTCGCGCACGGTGCGTTATAACGGCAACCGCATGGATATCGGCGGGCACCGGTTCTTTTCCAAATCCGACGAGATCATGAAGCGCTGGGAACAGTTGATGCCGCTGCAAGGCGCGCTTGCCGTCGACGACAAGAAACTCGGCAGGGAAAGACCGGTTTATCCGGGCGGCCCCGATCCCGAAAAAGACGACAAGGTGATGCTGGTTCGTCACCGGGTCTCGCGTATTTACTACTTGAAAAAGTTTTTTGACTATCCGATTTCAATGAAGGCCTCGACCATCAAAGGCATGGGTCTTTGGCGCACGATGAAAGCCGGATTTTCCTATCTGAAATCGGCGATGATCAAAAAGCCCGACTCTTCGCTTGAAAATTTTTATATCAACCGCTTCGGTAAAGTGCTCTACGGGATGTTTTTTGAGGGCTATACCGAAAAGCTTTGGGGACGGCATCCGTCCGATATCTCCGCCGACTGGGGCGCACAGCGCGTCAAGGGGCTCTCCATCCGTACGCTGCTCAAGGACATGTTCTCCAAGGCGTTCGGCAAAAAGAACAATAAAAACGCCGAGACCTCGTTGATCGAAGAATTTTGGTATCCTAAATTCGGACCGGGTCAGCTGTGGGAAAACCTTGCCGACGATATCATCAAAAGCGGTGCGGTTTTGAAAAAACATTGTACCGTCAAGCGACTTATCGTGAAAAACGGCAAGATCGCGGGTGTGGTCTGCGAAACCGCCGATGGCGAAAAGACCATCAGTGCCGACATCGTGATCTCCTCCATGCCGCTGCGGGATCTTGTTTTGGGAATCGAAGGCGAAAAGCCGTCTGAAGAAGTGTTGAGAATCGCCAAAGGGCTGCCTTACCGCGATTTTGTGACAGTCGGCTTGCTGGTCAAACGCATGAACCTTAAAAACGAGACGGATATCAAAACGCTCGGCAACATCGTGCCCGACTGCTGGATTTATGTGCAGGAGACCGAGGTCAAACTGGGCCGTATTCAGGTGTTTAACAACTGGTCCCCGTATATGGTCAAGGATCCCGAACATACCGTTTGGATCGGACTGGAGTATTTCTGCGCCGAGGGCGACGAATTTTGGAACATGCCCGACGACGAGCGCGTGAAATTCGCGGCGAAGGAACTTGAAAAGATGGGCATTATCGGCGCGGGCGATGTGTTGGACAGTCACTGCGAACGCATTAAAAAGGCCTATCCGGCTTATTTTGACACTTATGCCGAAATCGATAAACTGATCTCTTATCTCAATACAATCACGAATCTTTACTGCATCGGCCGCAATGGTCAACACCGTTATAACAACATGGATCACTCCATGATGACCGCAATGGTCGCCGTTGATACCATCGCAAGCGGCGGCGATAAATCCTCTGTCTGGAAAGTCAATACCGAGCAGGAATACCACGAGAAAAAAGACACCGAAGAGAATAAGGCGTAAACCTTTTGCGAAAGGACGATTCAAAAGTGAACGAAAACCCGCTGCGACCGACTGAAAAACTCAAGTCATACGCCCCGTATTTTATCATCTTCGGCGTGTCGGCTTTTATTGCCGCGTTGGCTCTTGACCCGACCGCAAATTCGCTTGTCGGGTTTAAAGGCGCAATCGCACTGACGGTGCTGGCTGTGGTGATTGTCGGGGGGTTAGCGTTCAAATACCGAAAAGCGGACGACTATGTAATCCAACTGGGGGCGGGAATCGGCACGGTTGTGATCTTTGCATCCACGCTGTTTTTAATGCCGCAGCTGGGCAATTCCACCATGGTTCTTGCAACCTGCGGCGTTTTGGTGTTGTTAATTTGGTTCATGGTCTTTTCAGTCACCGGAAAGCTGACCGCCGAGCGTGCGATTTTATTATTGCTTGCAGCCGGATTTTTGGTGCGGCTGCTTTACGGTATGAACACACCGGTCACGGTGCGACAGCACGATGTTGAGCTGTTCGGCGACGGAATCGGTCACGCGGGCTATATCGAGTATTTTTACAACAACATGAAGCTGCCCGATTTTGACCCGACCACAATCTGGCAGTTTTATCATCCGCCGCTGCATCATTTTCTCGCCGCTGTCTGGCTGAAGGTAATGACCGCATTCGGGCTTACCTGGGAACACGCGCTTGAGACCATCCAGTTTTTGACCGCGTTTTATTCGGCGGCTGCGATGCTGGTCAGTGTAAAAATCTTCAAAATCCTCGGCTTAAAAGGCAAGGGACTGGTGCTTGCAACAGCACTGATTGCATTCAGCCCGTCATTTATCATCTTTTCGGGCAGCGTCAACAACGATATTTTGTCAATCACTTTTGCGCTGGCTGCGATTTATGCGACCCTCAAATGGGTTAAAACCGGAAAGTGGATCGACATCATCCTAATCGCCGTATTCATCGGATTGGGCATGTCGACCAAACAGTCCATCGGCGCGATCGCACCTGCGGTTGCTTTGGTTTTCTTACTCGAACTGGGTGCAAGAAAGGGCGAGCGTTGGAAAGTGATACGTCAGATCGCTGTCTTCGCCGTGATCTGTATTCCGCTCGGGCTGTGGTGGCCGGTACGCAATTACCTGATGTTCGGTTCGCCGTTGGCTTATATTCCGATGCTGGATCTCAACAGTTATCAATATGTCGGTTATTACAGTTTTGTCGACCGATTCCTGTTCCCGCCATCGGTCAGTTTCAGCAGCAACTTTATGCTGTGGGGGGTCTATTGGAACCAACCCACCTGTGAGTTCAATGTCTGGAGCGGATTGTTTAAGACGGCCGCCTTCGGCGAATACAACATCGCTTATGGGAGTAAAGTCGGAGAATGGCTTGCATCGGTGCTTTCGGTTACGAACATTGCAATCGGCTTGACCGGCTTCGGCGCAATGGTTTATTATCTGATTAAAAAGCAGTCGATGGCACAGCACCAAAAGATATTTATAACCGGTGTTTATGTATTCGTACTGCTGTCGTATCTGTCGTTTTGCTATTCCTTTGCGCACACCTGCACCATGAATATGCGTTATGCCTCACCGCTGCTCGTAATCGGCTCGTACTTCTTTGCGCGGTTGGCAGGGGATTTCTTGAAAAACGAAAAAAAGCCCATCAAAGCCATCGGCTACACCATGGCGGGAATCGTTGCGGTATTTTGCGTTTCATCTGCCATCATCTATACAACTTTAGGCGGTTGATTACAAATTCAATTTGAGAGATTGGGGTAGCGGATGAACAGAAGAGAGCGTATTTTAACGGCAATTTCTCATATCGAGCCCGACAGAGTTCCGATCAGCTTTGATATCGTAGATAAAAACTTAGAAAACAAGGTTTTGCAATATTACGGCGCGAATAGCATCAATGAGCTCTATGAAAAGAGCGGAATTGATGCTTTTTCCGTTTGGAATTGGCCTGCCGCCGCGCCGATTTATATCGGTCCGAAAAGAGAAGGCGTTGAAAAATACGACGAGACCTATGGCTGCTGGGGAAAAGTGAATCAGCATATTTGTCCCCTGCAAGACAAAACGTTGGATGAATATTGTTGGCC
>CAZTDA010000278.1:0-3780 GCA_964612155.1 uncultured Eubacteriales bacterium
AAAAACACACCCCATCCGATTACGGAAAGGGTGTGTTTTTTGTTTTGATATTACCGGAACGCCTTTTGGTACTGTTCGCAATAATAAGCGACCAGACCGTAATCGGCATCGGGGGCAATGCGGTGATCGGGGCAGGGGATATAACCGCCCAAATCAACCAAGGCCTTTAAACGTTCGATTTCGGCATCGATTGCCGCTTTGTCCTGCGCAAAGACACGTTTGTCCATCCCGCCGACGCCCCGGAGTTCCTTGCCGTACTTTTCACGCCAAGGAGCGATGGACGCGTTCCAAGTGCCGACTTCGATCGGAAACATCGTGTTGACGCCGTTTTCAAGCCAGATGGGAACAAGCGCATCAATTTTGCCGTCGCAGTCGACCGAGACGATTTTTACGCCGTGTTTATGCAGCAAATCGGTGGTCTTTTTGTAGTGCGGGGCAATAACTTCCTCAAATACCGACGGGATAACCAGCGGCCCGTTTTTAAAACAAATATCCTCCCAAAAATGGGCGTAGTCGATCTTGATGTTAAAAGAGAGAATGCGCTCGGCGATCTTGTAGCAGAGATTGCACAGAGTATCGGCAATCTCGACATAAAGATCATAATCGTCGGCGAGCAGATAGGAAAAGTGCTCCACGCCGAGAAGATTGCGCATTACGCCGATATAACTGCCCACATGAAATGCGATCGGCAGGTCTTCTTTCTGGCTTTCGATCTTTTCCCGAATCGCTTTTTCATCCACTCGGTCTTCACTGTATTGCAAACGCGGTAAATACAGTTCTTCCCAGGCCTTGCGGTCGGTCAGTGAAGTTCCTACTTCGGAGGGGATGGAAGTGGTGCCGGGTTTGATCATGACCAAAAGACCTTCGCCGTTGCGAATCAATCTCTGTCCGTTTGGTTTTTCTTCAAGAAGCTGTTCCGGGAAAGAGGGCATCAAAGATGTCCTGCCGCTGAAACCGCAGCTCCAGTTGAAATCAAAACCAAGCTGAGACATGATTTGTTTGTCTCCGCTTCCGTTGTCGCCCGTTTTGTAAAAGCTATCGGCTGTCTCTTGGGTGATATGTCCTTCTTTGGCCCATTTCTGAACCGTTTCCGTCCAATAACCGAATGCTACACAGGGCAGCCGATCATAACTTTGGTAATTGAGTACTGCAAGGGCTCGTTCTCTGTTTGTCATATACGGGACGCCTTATTTGAGATTTCCGAGATGATCAATGCACTTTTTGCAAACGTTCAGACCTTCGTATTCGCTGAGGTCACTTTGACTTCCGCAGAAAACGCAGGAGTTCATGTGCTTTTTCAGAATAATCGCACCGTCGTCAACATAAATTTCGATGGGATCGTGAACTTTCCAGTTCAGGGATCTGCGGGATTCGATCGGAATAACCAATCTGCCGAGTTCGTCCAAGTTTCTAATAATGCCTGTTTCTTTCATACTTACACACCTCACCAAGTATTGTGTTTTAATGCTAACACATCATTTTAAAAATGTCAATGAAAAGTTTTAAAGGAGGAAAAATGTCGGATTGGATTTGGCTGTTTATGATGGTCGGTTCGATCGTATATTCGATCATAACCGGCAAAGTGGGTGAGGTGGCTTCGGCAATCCCCGGCGGGTGTAAGGAAGCGGCAACACTGTTTTTGACATTATTGGCAAATTTGTGCTTTTGGAGCGGAATTTTACAAATTGCACGGGATAGTAAACTCGATCTTTTTATCGCAAAATTATGGACGCCGTTTTTGAAAGTTCTATTTCCGAAAATGAAAAAAGACAATCCGGCGTACCCATTAATTGCCCAGAATATGGCAGTAAATTTCCTAGGACTTGGCAGTGCTGCAACGCCGCTCGGCCTCGCCGCGATGAAAGAATTATCGCAGCAGTCGAAATACGGAGAGAGCGCTTCTCCCGATATGGTTCGGTTTGTGCTGGTCAACACCTCGACGGTTCAATTGATACCCACAACCCTTGCGGCTTTGCGTCAGCTTCACGGCAGCAAAGAACCGTACATCATTATGCTGCCGATGCTGATTGTCTCGGTACTCGCCGTAATCAGCGGACAACTGATGAATCTTGCGCTCGAAAGGAGACCGCCCTGATGCTCCAGTATATCAGCGTTTTAATCTTGCCGCTGTTTTTGGCGGCTGTCATTTTATTCGGGGTATTTAAAAAAGTCAGAGTGTTTGAGAGCTTTCGCGCCGGGGCAAAGACCGGTCTTGACACCGCGGCGTCGATTTTTCCGACCTATGTCGGCATGGTTGTTGCGGTGATGGTGATGCGAGCGAGCGGCGTGTTGGATGCGATTGTAGCGCTGTTTGATCCGGTTGCGGAGTTGTTTCACATTCCGTCAGGCGTGCTGCCCATTGCCATCTTAAGGCCGATTACAGGCAGCGGTGCGTTTGCGCTCTTACAGGACCTTTTTAAAAATGAGGGTCCCGACAGTTTTATCGGAAAACTGGCCTCGGTCATCGAAGGCGCAAACGAGACCACTTTCTATGTGTTCTCGCTTTACTTTGCTTCGATCGGCATCAAAAGAACCCGGCAGACACTTTTCTGCGCGGTATTCGCCGATGTCGTCGCGCTCGTGACGGCCTGTTTTTTTTCAAGATTGTTCTTCGGCGGTTGAAAATTTTTATAACTGTGTTAGAATAGAAACGGTCAATCTCTATACATAAAAGTCAGGAGCGAAAAAGATCATGGAACTCAGAACGCTTTACAAGGACGGGAATTACTACAAAGGCAACACCCATTCACACACAACCATATCGGACGGCGGCGGTACGCCCACCGAGGTTGTCAAGGCCTACAAAACCGCCGGATATTCGTTTTTGGCGATGACCGACCATCTTGTATACGGGTTTGACACCGCATTCAATACCGATGAGTTTTTGGTACTGCCCGCCACCGAGTTAGACACGATGGTCAACGGAATCCATCACATCGTCGCCATCGGCCATCCCGATCAAACCCAATACAAACACGGTTATCGGTTTGATTGGAAAATCATCCGCTCAATGACCGCACAGCAGATTATCGACGAGATCAACGCCCACGGCAATTTACCCATCTTGGCGCATCCGTATTGGTCAAAGGTCGATTACAGCGACGAAAAAGACCTGCGCGGGCTGTTCGCAATGGAGATTATGAATAACGTTTGCGAAACAACCTGGCGCAGCGGCAATGCCGAGTTCTTTTTCGATCACTTTTTGTGGGATAAAAATTATATGATGTGCATCGGTTCGGATGATCTGCACGACATGGGGCGCGATCTTTTCGGCGGATTTATCACGGTCAAATGCCCGCGTCTGACCTATGACGACCTATTTGACGCCTTGAAAAAGGGCAGCTTTTTCGCCTCGTATTCACGAACCGGAAACAAAGCCCCCATCATTAAGGATTTTTATATCAAGGACGGTGCGATATTCTTGGACTGCTCGCCCTGTGACCGCATCTTTTTCAAATCGAACAGCTCGCAAAAACCGTTTTACAACAACAACGGCGACTTGTATTCCCATGCGGAATGGAGCACTCAATCCGGCCATGAGTATGTCTATGCCGTCTGTGTTGACGCGGACGGAAACATCTCATGGACCCAGCCGATTCTGCTTTAATCGCTCAATGTTCCTAATCTAAAAATAACAATCTTTCGGCAAATAATAAGCAACCCCAACGTATAAGACTTGTTACGAATCTCACAAAAGCTCGTATAGGACAGCTTGACACAATCACTCCGCTTAGGCGGGGTGATTGTGTCCTTGCTTTACTGTCCGGTCTTATAGGATTG
>CAZTDA010000279.1:0-3765 GCA_964612155.1 uncultured Eubacteriales bacterium
TATGCCATTTATGGGTTATAATAGAGTTGTAAATGACATATGTCATTTTTAAAAAGAAGGAGTTGAATCATATGCCGGGAATGGATGGAACCGGTCCGCTCGGTCTCGGATCGAGAACCGGACGTGCATACGGTTACTGTGACCGGGGCCGATTTACGGGCAGAAAACCCGGATTTTTTCGGTATTCCCGTTCTTATAACGGGGGTTACAGCCGTCGTGGCTTTGGTCGGGGTTTTTGCCGTTTTTTTGCGACAGATTCCAAAGAAGCGCTGACGGCGCGCAAACAGTTTCTGCAAGATCAGCTTTCAGCCATTGAAGAGCAGCTCACCGGGCTGTAAAAGTGCCCTTTATAAAGGGCATATGGAAGGAGAACCATATGATTATCGCAATTCCGGTGAACGAAAACAGTGAAAACACAGATATCTGTGTCTCTTTCGGAAGAGCACCATATTTCCTGTTTTACGATACCGAAGCAAAACAAAGCACAATTGAAGCCAATCCGGCGGCAAACGCACCCGGCGGTGCCGGAATCAAAGCAGCACAATTTATCATTGATAAAGGAGCAAAGGCGTTAATCACACCGCGCTTCGGCGAAAATTCCGCACAGGTGCTCCAAGCTGCCGAAATTAAAATTTATCAATGCGCAGGGATGAACGCTGCGCAAAACATCGCCGATTTCAAGGCCGAAAAACTCGGGCTGCTCGACAATTTCCACGCCGGTTTTCACGGCAGGCAGTGAATGAATCAGGGATGAAAATTGCCGTACTCAGCGGAAAAGGCGGCACCGGCAAGACCTTTGTCAGCGTCAATCTCGCCGCTGTCGCCGAACAATCCGCCTATGTCGACTGCGATGTCGAAGAGCCGAACGGACGATTGTTTTTTAAGCCGGAAAACCCGATTAAAACTCCGGTCTATACTTTGTTGCCGACTTTTGACGCGCATAAATGCACCGGCTGTCGGAAATGTGTCAATTTCTGTCGATTCAATGCGCTGGTGTTTATCAAGGATAACCCCATGGTGTTTGCTGAGGTTTGCCATGCCTGCGGGGGCTGTGTGTTGGTCTGCCCAAGCGGTGCTGTCACCGAGCAAAAACGCCCTGTCGGCATCGTCGAAATCGGGCAGAGTGCAAACGTGCAGATCGTGACCGGCGTGCTTAACCCCGGAGAGGCCTCGGGTGTCCCGGTCATCAACGCCGCGTTAAAAAGCGCAAAAAACAACAGCCTCACCGTCATTGACTGCCCGCCCGGCAGTTCTTGCGCGGTGATGGAAAGTGTGGAAGATGCAGATTTTTGTCTGCTCGTCGCCGAACCCACGATTTTCGGTCTGCACAATCTCAAAATGGTTGTCGAACTTGTCCGTCTGTTTCATAAACCGCTCAGCGTTGTCATCAATAAATCCGACGGCAGATTCGAACCGCTCGAATCATTTTGCGGGCAGAACCAAATCCCGATATTGTGCCGAATCCCTTACAGCGAAAAACTTGCGCAACTTTGTGCAAGGGCTGAAATTGCGGTTTTTGAAGACGACGAAATGAATAATTTGTTCCTGCGGCTGCTTGAGACCGTCAAGAAGGAGCGAACCGTATGAAAAAGCTCCTAATTCTCAGCGGCAAAGGCGGCACCGGCAAAACCACGACGGCAGCGGCGTTCATCGCATTTGCAAAAGCCCGCGCTTTTGCCGATTGCGATGTCGATGCGCCCAATCTCCACCTTGTCACCCAATTGGATGCATCTGCCGAACGCAGTGATTATTACGGCTCTCAAAAAGCCGTGATCAATGCCGAACAATGCATCGGCTGCGGACTGTGTAAGGAACATTGCCGCTTTCATGCAATCCGTCACAACGGACAGCGTTATATCATCGGGGAATATGCCTGCGAGGGCTGCGGCGTGTGCGAATCTGTCTGCCCCGCCGGAGCAATCACGCTGCATGACGATGTCTCCGGACAACTCGAACTCTATCGCAGCAACCGTGTATTCTCCACGGCAACGCTCAAAATGGGGCGCGGCAACTCCGGCAAACTTGTAACACAGGTCAAAACGGCGCTGACCGATGCCTTGCCTGAGGTCGAACTTCAAATCATCGACGGCTCACCGGGTATCGGCTGTCCGGTCATTGCCTCAGTGAGCGGAGTTGACCTGGTGCTTGCGGTCGCAGAACCCACGCTCTCCGGCATCAGCGATTTAAAACGGATTTTACAAACCGCCGCAATCCTCGGTGCAAAAACCGCCGTCTGTATCAACAAACATGACACCTGCCCCGAGAACACCGAAGCCATTGAATCCCTGTGTAAATCCGAAAATATTACTTTTATCGGACGAATCCCCTACGACAGACATGTGCCGGAGGCCATCAATGCCGGCCTCAGTATCGCAGATGTCGACTGCCCCGCCAAAGATGCCTTATATGCGGCTTTCGAGCGTACCATGACATTTTTATAATTTCACCGCTTTACTCGTGTTTAATCCGGAAGCGGCTTCACGAATGATTAAAAAAAAGCGGCTCGATAAAATTACCGAGCCGAAAATCAGAATTTATCAGGAGGAATTAACATGAAAATTGCAGTTGCAGGTTCAGAAACCCGAATTTCCGAACACTTCGGACACTGTGAAAATTTTAACATCTATGAAACGGCAGACGGCATCATTCAAAGCAAAACCGTCATTCCGAATCCCGGGCACAAGCCCGGTTTTCTGCCGAATTTCTTAGCCGACTTGGGCGTCGAGGTCATCATCGCGGGCGGCATGGGCGGCGGTGCGGTCGAAATTTTTAACAGCAGAAATATCGAGGTTGTCGTCGGCGCTCAGGGCAGCGCGCGGGAAGCGGTTGAAAAGTATCTAAAGGGAAACCTCAAATCAACCGGCTCTGTTTGTCATAAACACGAGCATGCGGATGAGTGCGGAAAATAGAATAAACAAAAAATCAACTCATTCGCAAACACATATCCGACTGCGCATATTTAACTGTGACGGTTCCGCTGTCGTGCGCAAGGCTACAGTCGGGTGCGGCGATCTGCATCCGAAATTCAAGCCCTCGATTGGTATTTTGCACCGCCAATGAAAAAGCCGCTTTACCCGTGCAATCGGGTTGACCCGGTCTTTGAACGTGCACCATTCCCTCACCGCTGATAATCAACCCGTTCCGGCAGCCGTCGGGGCGGGTTACTTTTACATGCCTGCCGGAGGCATAAAAACGAATCCCGTCTCCGCTGCTTCCCACCGAATATCGAACCATCGGCTCAGCGGTGTCACTGCTCGGGATAAATACCCGTAAAACGGCGGTTTTACCGCAAAACAGATCCTCCGAATTTTCGATAACACCCCTTGCCGTTCCTGCCAAACTCGGCTGCCTTACGCATGGGCGGGCAGCAGCCGCAGCGGTTGCGCACGGCGTAGGACATTGAGCGGATGCGGGTGTCATGATGGGCATGGGCATATTGGAGGATATGGACGCAATCGGCCTCGGGATGGAAAATCCGCCGGGCGTGATCCCCTGTCCCGCTCTGACCGGTTCATTCGAAATCGGTTTTAATTGCTGTATCGGTTTGCTTACTTCGGGCAGCGCGTGCCGCACAGACGGCGGAGAAAGAGAAATCGGAGGCGGGTATCCCGTCAATTTGCGTGTTTGCCGTTGTTTCATCTCCAACAGCAGCCGGTATTTTTCAATTGTACCTAAAATTTAGTCAACACTTGAGCCTGCGGCTTGTGCTTCTTCACCGAGGTACTTGAGTATATATGTAACCTTTTCCCGCTCAATGTCAGTCAG
>CAZTDA010000280.1:0-3762 GCA_964612155.1 uncultured Eubacteriales bacterium
AAGAGGCGCTGTATGAGCCGATCGGCATGTGGCTGCCCAAACACCTGATCCCGGCGGGCACTTCGGAATATGTACAGGGGGTCGAACTGCCGCTCAACTATGACAAGTCGATTCCGGCGGGATATGAGCTAATCACATTGCCGCCCTGCACGATGATGGTGTTTCAGGGCGAGCCGTATGACGATGAAAAATTCTGCGAGGCCATCGGTGAGGTCTGGGATCATCTCGAGACCTTCAAACCCGAATTGTACGGGTACAAGTGGGCACCCGAAGCCGCGCCGCGCTTTCAATTGGCGCCGATCGGCAGCAGGGGCTATATCGAGGCAAGACCGGTAAAAAAGGTATAAATTCCATTATCAAACCGCGCCCGTATACCATTGAATACGGGCGCTGTTTGTTTTGTTGCTGTTCTCATCCGTTTTTCCTTGCGAATAATGGAAAAACTTCGTATAATAATCCCATAAAGGGGGAATACCCATGAATCGACAAACCCGCATTCTTGCCCGGCTGCTGCCGCTGTTAATGATTTTAACGCTGCTGACCGCCTGCACCAACACCGTACCCGCTGCCCCGTCCTTGTCGATCACTCCGGCATCACAGTTGTTGTCGGTTCAATCGCAATTGATTCAATCGCAAACGGATTTATCTTCCGAAACTTCTTCCGCCGCTTCATCCGAGGATTCCTTTTCGGCTTCGAGCAAAAAGACCTCCTCAAAAACGGCGTCCGTCACCTCAAAATCGCCCGAAACCGCTTCGACTGCCGCTCAAACCGTCGTCGAATCCGGGTCTTATACCGCCAAAGAGGATGTCGCGCTGTATCTCCACCTGTTCGGTCATCTGCCCGGCAATTTCATCACCAAGTCGCAGGCATCGGCGCTCGGCTGGACGGGCGGGGGCTTGGAGTCCTACGCCCCCGGAAAATGCATCGGCGGCGACTATTTCGGTAATTATGAAGGCCTCCTGCCCGAAAAAGGCGGAAGAAAGTACACCGAATGCGATATCGGCACCTTAGGCGCATCATCGCGCGGTGCAAAACGCATTGTGTTTTCCAACGACGGCCTTGTCTATTACACCTCCGACCATTACGAATCCTTCACTTTATTATACGGAGATCCAAACCCATGAAAACAGTTATCATCGACGGCAGGCGCTGCAAAACCAAGGAGCTGACCTTTGCTTATCTGGGTAAAAAGCTCGACTTCCCACCCTATTTCGGCAGCAACCTGGATGCTTTGCATGACGTTTTGACCTCATATTCGGAACCCGTTCATTTTCAAATTCGCTACCCGGCCTCGTTCGAGACGAATCTCGGTGCATGGGGTAAAAATCTGCTGCGGGTTTTTCAAAACGCAGCGGATGAAAATAAGACTATCTCCGTGGAGGTTTTCTAAATCGTCTAAAACTTAGCAAGGGCGATTCTCACTCCGGGGAATTTTTAATGATAGCCGGTAGGGGCGGCCATTGGCCGTCCGGAAATTGGCGCAGGAACGGACGCGCAATGCGCGCCCCTACATACAACGCTCCGTAAAATTGAGCACTGCAGGAAATGTTTTCTGCGGTACTTCATGGTATACTCCAATCACCGTACGGGAAGGAGACCGGCCATGCAAACCATCCTCGACTATATCGAGACCAATTTGAAGACAGAATTGACCCCCGAAGAACTGGCTCATCTCGCCGGTTATTCGGTCTCGCACTTTCACAGGCGGTTCTCGGTTCAAATGGGCATGCCGCTGTCGGCATATATTCTCACCCGGCGCTTGAAAAACGCGCTGTATGAGATTGCAGGCAGCTACACCGCCATCGATGTGGTTTTGGAATACGGATTCGAAACCTACGCGGGCTTTTACAAGGCCTTTGTCCGCGAATACGGCTGCTCTCCAAAAAAACACATCGCCATTTACGGCGTTCCCACCAAAAGGCCTGTTCAAAAGGAGTTTACCACCATGAGTTATACAAAAAGCCAAATCCGCGACCTCTTAAAAAATTGGGATATCGACGAAAAATCCGAAGTCGGCGAGGTCCGATACATGCACGGTGCAAAAATCGCCGACGACATTTTTCGCATCGGCGAGGACTATTACCTGCGCATCCGTTCCGGAAAAGAGAGCCAACTTAAAAACCTCGCCCTCGCCAAAGCCATCGCCGAACAGGGTCTCGGGTCTGCATTGCCCGTTTTAACCAAAAAAGGCGATGAATATCTCGACGGCGAAACGCTGACCATTTTGATTAAACGTGTCAAAGGTACACCGTATGAGTTTTTAGACCAGTTCGGCGAAAACTTGCTGCACTACGCCGCCGAATGCGGGCGTGCCCTCGGCAAGCTGCACAAGGCGCTGTTGACAGTGGATGTCGCCGTGCCCGAGAGCGACTTATATCAGTCCGCAGGAATCTACGCGCTGCCCAATGTGCAAAAGCAAAACGAGCAGTGGTCAATGGGGTTGCCGGAGCGCTTTTTCACCGACTATATCGAGACCTTTGGCGTATTGCAGTCCAAACTGCCCCGTCAAATCATCCACCGCGACCCGAATCCGAGCAACATCCTCTTTTCGGACGACACCGTCAGCGGATTCATCGATTTTGATCTGAGCCAGCGCAATACCCGCCTATATGATCCCTGCTACTGCGCGACCGGCGTGCTCTGCGGCGCGGAAAACGACGAGCAGTTCGGAAAATGGCCTGAGATCGCAGCGCAGATCTTGCGCGCCTATGACCGCGAAAACCCGCTCACCGCAGAAGAAAAGCTTTCTGTCTATTATGTCATGTGCTCCATACAGCTGCTCTGCGTCTCCTATTTCAACACCATCGACGATCCCGATTTCAGGCGTCTGACCGAAAAGAACCGCAAAATGCTGCGTTTTATTTTCTCGAATCAAGAGAGGCTGAAAGCGATCTTTTAATTGGTTTTTATCTCCGTTCCATTGTAGGGGCGGCACTCCGTGGCCGCCCGCCGTCCGAGATGGTTTTCATTTCTATGATCCTATATGCGTAAACCCCATATAACGCTCATAAAAAATGCAAAAACGGCGACCACGAAAGGCCGCCGTTTTTGCTGAAAGGAAGGATATTTAATTTATGAAGAAAATGATATGTGCATTAACTGTTCGGCGGCGTTATTCCGGCTCTGATATCGGTATTGATAACTCATGAAATATGAAAGTCGGTCATTTATAATTCGTTTTGCGTCAGCAAAACACCTTACTTATTCATTATTCACTATTACCTCTTACCTCAACTTATTGCCCTTTGTCCTCGTAGAGTTCGACCGTAATGGTCTGTGTCTCAGTCATGCCGCCCTGTTTGCGGTAAATCGAGAGTTTGATCTTATCGCCTGCTTTATGCGAACGGACGATCGAAACAATCTGCGTAGTCGAAGTAATGGCTTCTCCGTCAACAGCGGTGATGATATCGCCTTCCATCACGCCCTGTGTTGCGGCGCTCGAACCGGGCACGACTTCCACGACAAACACGTTGCCCGGCAGTTTGTTGGCGGTGACAATGTAATCCTCATATTCGCTGACGGTGACGCCCAGCCGGACTCTGCCGGTGACGTAACCGTTTTTCAACAGATTATCAATAATCGGGAGCATTTCATCGGACGGAACCGCAAACCCAATGCCCTCGTATTCAATCTCGGCGATTTTGGAGGAGACCAGACCGATTACCTGACCGCTCAGGTTTACCAGCGGGCCGCCGGAGTTGCCGGGGTTGACCGCCGCGTCAAACTGGAGCAGGGTGTTGAATGCCGCCATGGAGCTCTCG
>CAZTDA010000281.1:0-3762 GCA_964612155.1 uncultured Eubacteriales bacterium
GGCTGAGTGGGGTTTGGTTGTCACCGACAATGTGGTGTATGAGTTGGATTCCACACGTTACCTGAGTAATCCGCTGTTGGTGTACGGACAAGTTCCCGAAAACGAAAAAACATACGGAGAAAACTTTGTGGGACTGACACCCGGCACCAATTATAAACTGCTTTTACCTTATTGCCGTGATATTCAATTCACGTTTGCCGCACCGGCAAAAGGTGAAATTTCAACAAGTTCGTTGGTTGAGTGCACCGGAAATCCGTTCATCACAACGGTCGAGAGCGCAAAGCAGCCGACGTTTACCCCCAGAGAAGATGATCCGGGTGATACCTCCTACACGGTTGCCGCAATCAGCACAAAGACCGTCAGCGGCTTGTCTTCCCGTGTTTGGGTAGCCGGCAGCGTAGTCGCGGCCAGTGATACATTTATCAACGACAGCACACTGATCAACGCCAAATACTTGTTAGAATCGTTTAAAGAGTGGACCGAGCGCGTTGTCAACGAAGTTACCATCGATCCGCTCAACCTCACACCGGATTCGTTCACTGTGAGCAATGAAGGCGAGACGGTTATCATCTTCCTGACCATGGTGGTGCTGCCGCCTGTTGCGATTATCATTGCCGGAGTCACTGTCTTTTCAAGAAGGAGACATCTGTAATGAAGAAATCAGTCATTGCCGTTATCGCACTGGTCTTGGTTGCGGCTTTATCAATCGGGGCTTATGTGATATTGAGTAAAGGGATGAACGGCGACAACGAGGAAGAAAAGACCTACTCCATCGGGATTGAAGGATATAACGAGTATGACGTCGCTACCGATGTCAAAAAGATGACCATTAAAAATCTGCTCGGAACTTTTTCGTTCACACCGGATCCTACCGTGAACGGAATTGACGACAAGAGCTGGTTTTTGGATGATTTGGGCGGCATAAAATCCGACGCTTTTGCCGTAAATGACATTGCGTTGGCCTTCTATACCGTCACCTCCAATAAAAAACTCGATGTGACACCCGAGGAATTGACCAACTACGGTTTCGACGAACCCGAAATGGTTGTGACAATTGAGTATAACGACGGGAAAATCATTACCTATTCCTTTGGTACCTCTGTCGGAATCAGCAGTTCGGAGAGCGATTATCTCAGCTATCTCAGGCGCAGCGGAGATGATGCCGTATATCTGGTAGAGAATTACTATTATGACAAGGCGTTTATCTCACTCAAGGATGTCATGAAAACCGAACTGTATCCGCAGCTTGAAAACGATGTCGTTATTCGCGAACTCACTTTCAGCGGAACACAGGGTGATGCGATTAAGATTCAACAGGTCGGCGATTATCTGGACTATACCATTGTCAGCCCTTATAACAGAGGTGTGGACTCGATTGCGCTGAGCAATTTGTTGGATGAACTGGATATTATCAAAGACAGTGTCACCGTGGAACTCGCCGGAGCAAAGGATACCCCGATTCTGGAGGGCACGCTGCGCCTTTACGGATTGGATAACCCGGCCCGGATTTTGAATTTCAAGTACACCATCGACACCGCATCAATCGGTGAAGACGGCACCCCGGTGGAAATCCATGAAAAAGGCGAACACACCATTAAAATGGGAATCATCTACGACAATCAGATCTATGTGATGGTGGATGACATCAATGCAATTTATCTGGTTCCGTACAGCTTGTTGGATTCCGTATATGAAACAAGTTTTGACTCATTAGCGGTTCGCAACATCTATACCGAAAAGTTGATTAACATTGAAGAGATTAAATTTGACACTTCGTTTAAGACCTTTGATTATGAGATTACATCTTCTACCGAAGTCAACTCCGCAAAATTAAACGGCAAATCTATCGATGTTTCCACGATCAAGTCGCTGTATTCCAGCTTTGCCGCCATCGTCTATTCGGAGCGCACCACTGACAAGCCGACCGGTGACCCGTATATGACAATCACCGTGAAACGCGCCACCGGCGCCGTTGATGTCATTCGGTTTACTCCGTATAATTCCCGCCGGTATTTTGCCACAATCAACGGACAGGGCGATTTGTTGGTTTCTTACGAATTGGTTGACGCATTGCTCGAGACCTTAAAAGCCACTGACAAAACCTCGCTGGGATAAATGAAACAATGCATTGGGGGCGGTTCGTTTGAACCGCCCCTCTCTTATTGAAAGCGAATGGGAATAATGATATAATAAGTAAATAAATATGTGAAGTCGCTTACTGTATTTTTCATGTGCAGCTTCACTATATACCTTATGGGTAAAGATTGAACGGTGAAAATATGCTTGAATTAAAACAAATCGGATGGACACTCCCGGACGGAGTGAGAATTTTAAACGACGTAAATTTGAAAGTCCCGGACGGGAAGTTGACCGTAATCACAGGGCCGAACGGCGGCGGCAAAACCTCGATTGCAAAGTTGATTGCGGGGTTGGAAAAACCGACCGAGGGGCAAATCTTTTTAGACGGAACCGACATCACCGACTGGGACATCACCGAGCGCGCCAAACACGGCATCGGCTATGCGTTTCAACAGCCGGTACGTTTTAAAGGGCTTACTGTTCGTGACCTGCTGGAGTTGGCTGCGGGAAAGAAACTGTGTACCGATGACGCCTGTGACGTTTTGGGAAAAGTCGGCCTTTGCGCTAATGAATACATCGACCGTGAGGTCGACAGTCGGCTTTCGGGTGGTGAGAGCAAGCGCATCGAGATTGCCACCGTGCTGGCGCGTCAAAACGCGCAGTTAACGGTGTTTGACGAACCGGAAGCGGGAATTGACCTGTGGAGCTTTACGAGCTTGATCGAGGCCTTTCAGACATTAAAAAACGAACACAGGGAGTCCCTTTTAATCATCTCGCATCAAGAGCGTATTCTTCAGATAGCGGATCATCTGGTCGTGGTTGCAAACGGCACCGTGCGTGCGATGGGAACGCGGGAAGAAATTTTACCGCAGCTCCTTTTGGGCGAAAAACAAAATATGTGCCCGTTGGGCAAGCCGATGAACGGCTGACGAAAGGGGCGGTATCATGAATAAGATCACCGACAAACTGCTTGGGCTTATCTCCGAGATCGACCCTTTTAAAGACGGGTTTAAAGGTGCATACAATATCCGTGAAGACGGGCAGTGCGCGGGCAGGAAATCTTCAGAGCATATTCGGATCGAGTCCAAAAAGGACCTCCCCGGGTTAGAGATTCACATCGACTCCGAGGCCAAGGGCGAGACCGTGTTTATTCCCGCCTGTGTGACCCATGGAGCGGTGGACGATCTAGTTTATAACGATTTTTTCGTCGCAGACGGCGCGGATGTAATAATTACGGCGGGCTGCGGCGTGCATACCGAGGACGGGCATGACTCGCGTCATAATGGCATACACCGATTTTTCCTCGGAAAAGGGGCGCATGTTGTCTATAAAGAAAACCACATCGGCACCGGAAAAGGCGGCGGGATGCGTAAAATCGACCCGGTGACCGAGGTGGTTTTGGATGAGGGCGCGGTGCTCGAAATGGACACCGTTCAAATCGGCGGCGTTGACAGCACGACCCGAAAAACCAACGCCACACTTGCTGCAAGAGCGCGGTTAGTCATTCATGAGCGTATTCTGACCGAGAAAGCGCAGCAGGCCAAGACCGATTTTTCGGTACTTCTGAACGGAGAGGACAGCGCGGTCGATCTGGTATAACGCTCGGTCGCACGCGATCATTCGTATCAGGTATACCGCTCGCGTATCGAGGGTAATTGCCGTTGCACCGGTCACTCGGAATGC
>CAZTDA010000282.1:0-3756 GCA_964612155.1 uncultured Eubacteriales bacterium
CTCCCCGGATGCCGCCGCATAAGGGATTATCGGCATTGTGGGTCAGCGAAACAATCCGAACGCCCCGAACTTTCAACATCGCAATGTCTTCATGTGGAAACTTGATCAGATTGCCGCAATTTTCAACGGCAAAAATCGGCACGACATCGGCATATTCGGGCAGTTCCCTTTGTACATATTCAAATGCGCCCTCAAAGTATTCCCGCGCCGTGTCTTTTTTGCTGTCGGAGATGTAAATTGCAAACACCTGCGCCCATTTTTGATAAGGACTTTTTAAAAGCGGCAGCGAAAATGCCGAAAGCGGCTTGTTTTTATCAAATGCCTCGGTTGCGGTGTCGCAATGTAAATCAAAAAGATTCATAAATCGCACCTTTCGTTCATAGATTTTTCGGGGAGTGGTCATCATGGCGAAATTTGCGGTAGGCGGCTCATTTTATTCACAACTCTGCCGTGCGTGCGGAGATCTTGCCCGTTATGATTTTGTGAGCATGGGCAGTGCGGGCAGCACGGTAGGGGGCAGAGAAATCCCGTATATTCAATTCGGCGGCGACGACTGCGTGTTGTTTTTAGCCGGTACGCATCCGCTCGAGTATATCACCGTCGCGGTGCTGATCGGATGGCTGCAAAAACTCTGTAAATCCATCGAGGCAGGGCGGCAGTTTTGCGGCTTCGACGTGCGTTTGGCGTTTCGCAAAAAGGGAATCGTTGTTGTGCCCTGTCATAATCCGGACGGCACCGAAATCACCTTCGGCAACGGGGTGTTGTCGCCGCTCGACCGCTCGGCGGTGGCCGAAATCTGCGGCGGCGATCCTTCGATTTTCAATTGCAACCTCAATGGCGTTGACCTCAACCATAATTTTGACGCGGGCTGGAGTGAGCTTCGCCGCCTCGAAAAGGAATCCGGTATTGACGGTCCGTCTCCGCGCAGATTCGGCGGTCCGTTTGCCGAGAGCGAGCCCGAGACCCGCGCCATCGTCAAACTCTGTTACGAATTTAACCCACGACAGGCCGTCTCGCTGCACAGTCAGGGCGAAGAAATCTACTGGCGCTATGGTGACACTCTCCCCAAACACGCCGAGGTCATGGCGCACATTCTCGCCATTTCCTGCAATTATACACTCGCCGACCCCGAAGGCATCGCCTCTCACGGCGGCTTCAAGGACTGGTTTATCAAGGAATTCGAGCGCCCGGCATTCACCTTTGAAATCGGCAAGGGCAAAAACCCGCTGCCGCTCACCGAGACCCCAACCCTGCTAAAACGTCTTTGCGACACCCTGTTAATTGCGGCGTTAATGTGAGGTCACACTGTTAATATATATCCTGTTGTGTTAAAACATTCGAATATCGACAATATCAAATTCTTGATAGAAGCCGTTTCTGAATAGCGCCCGCCTTCCGGCGGGCGCTATTCATCCCCTTAAAGAAAAAAGATGCATTTACTTCACACCCGAAAAGCAGAGTGAGGTGCCCCTTAATAGAATTTTATCAATAC
Source organism: uncultured Eubacteriales bacterium (assembly GCA_964612155.1). GTDB lineage: Bacteria > Bacillota > Clostridia > Oscillospirales > JAKOTC01 > DAOPZJ01. The sequence continues at coordinate 1,493 of CAZTDA010000282.1, forward strand.
TTCCGCAAGCGGCACGGTTTTAATCGTGCCGTCTTCACTTTGCATCATCAACGGCGAAGCTGTGTCTTCGACATGGACATAAATCCAACCGTCTTCCTCATTCAAAAAGTTACCGATTTGTTGATATTTCTCACTCACCGGTTTTCCGTCTTTATCCACCAACCAACAACCGCCCTCTTTACTGCCGACCTCAACGCTCGAATTCGGCCAAAAGCTGCGCGCAATCCCGATGTAGCCGTCTTTTGTCACCAGATAGGTAATCAGATTATACTGCGTGTTGATAATATTTCCCTTTGCATCTGCCAACGCAGCCGCCCGCTCGTCGTAACTTTGGTTGTTTCCGGTATACAGCACCACCCGATCCTCAAACGGCATCTCGATTTTGCAGTATTTCTGCTCATAGAGGATGTTGCCGTTTAAATCAGTCAATCCGTAACTTTCATCGCCGTTATACCACGAGTCATACCAAATCATCAGCTGATATTTGCCGAAAAACGTCTTAAAAACCCCGGCTTCCTTTTTTTCGGTTACATTTCCCTCTTTATCAAGGGAATAAAACGAACCGTCCTTTGTGGCTACCGCTCCGTCATCGGACAAAATCAAAGAATTATAGCTTGTTCCGAGCGTTTGAAAATCCTTTCCCAACAACCAATGTTCTTCCGTGCCATCGGCCGCAGTATTTCGCGCTGCATACGGCGCGACAGGGCGATTATAAAAATCTTCAGCCCCGTAATACGCGTCAACCCCGTTTTCATAAACCGTATGGCAGGAGAGATTGTCGTATTCGGCAATTTGTTCGCCTTTTGAATTCATCACGTAAAAGTGGTTTTGCTTTTGCAGCACAAAATACCCGTTTTCGGTCACGCCGATACCCTGATAAACGTCATCAAAAATGACAGTTCCGTTCTTGTCCGCCAACCCGACCAACATCTTACCGTATTCAAATGTATACGGCGGCGGTGTATAAGTCAACACATAATCCTCGGTATAGAGCAGGGGAACCGTCAGGTAATTCCCGAGTTGCTGCCCCTTTTTGCGCGGCAAAACTCGATTCACATAAAGCTGCCGGATGACCTCATCTCCGGCGGCGTGAATCTGTTCGGGGGTCTCGAGCGGCAGTCCGGTCGCCGAAAGCCCCTCGTCAAAATTATCGTAAATATAGTCCGCCGGCCGCGAGAGCAATTCCACGGATAAGATGATATTTTTCTCTCCGTCTTTTCCGAGCACGAACTTCCACTCGGATTGATCCAAAGCCGTCTGCCGACCCTGCAAATAATATCGTTCCGTCGCGCTGACGCCAATGGTCACGGTTGCGTCGCTGTTTTGTGTTCGCGAATATCCCGTCACCGCAACGCTGTAGTCCGTGCAGTATTCTTTGTTTAACCGCAAAAAAGCAATCCGGCAGCGAATAAGCTCCGCCATCTTTGCATTCACCGTCGTATCGGCGCAAATATCGTCAAAACGATACATTTTTTGTGTAATTATAGAGTCCGCATACTTACTGAAAAAGGAGAATACCACGACATCTTCGATTCTCGATTGACCTCTGACATCGCCCTTTGCCCTCAGATCAGCCGATCTTGCCATTAAATCGAGCACCGGATCGGAATAGGACGGGACATCCACCCGGCTTGCAACGGAAGTCGCCTCTTTTGCGCACCCAAGCAGCCCGAAAACCAAAACCGCCCCCAACAAAAGCGCAAAAATCGGCATTACCCGCCTTTTGCTTTGAAAAGCGTCTTTTCTCATCTTATCCACCTCTCATCGGTTCTTGAAACGATTATACATCCAAACATTTCCTTTGTCAATTTTTTAGCTTTTCTCTTGTTTTTATGGGTTGACCATAAATTTTATCCCCGCCGCCCTTTGCAAACCGCGCAATTTGTTGTATAATGTCCCTATCTTGTTTAGGGAGTGACTTTTTTGCAGGAACTGATCAATGGCCTTTTTTCGTCTTTTATAGAGGTCTCCGGCGAACAATGGCTCAAAATGATTGTAATGTGGGTCATCGGCGGACTGCTGATATACCTCGCGATCAAAAAGGAAATGGAACCCGCGCTTTTACTGCCCATGGGCTTCGGCGCAATCTTGGTAAACCTGCCGTTTACCGGGGTCATCGACCAAATTGACGCCACCGGAAACCACGTCGTAGGCGCCATTCAACGCTTATTCGACATCGGCATCGAGGTCGGCGAGCTCATGCCGCTGCTGCTGTTTATCGGCATCGGCGCGATGATGGACTTCGGCCCGCTGCTGTCCAACCC
>CAZTDA010000283.1:0-3750 GCA_964612155.1 uncultured Eubacteriales bacterium
GCTTGGCGTGTTTGTTTCGCCGGGCGCTTTCGGTATTTATTTAGGAAAGATATTTGGCACCGGAAGCAGCGTTTCCGCGGTTTTTTATCCAATTGCGATGGCGGTGACAGCGGCATTGATTTTTGCGGCGTATCGGGCGCAAAAAGGGACCTATCCGAAGAACGCCGCTTTTTCGTTGGAAGGCACAAGTTCCGCGCGTATTTTTATTGCGGGGATTTGTTTATTTTTAGTGGTTTGTCTGCGCTCCTTTGTGGGATTAGTTATGGATTTTTCATGGAAAACAATCGGCAGTTGGGGATTGGTGTTGATATGCGCTGTGGTATTCGGTAAGACCGCCGGCGGGTTTGCGGCTGATTGCTTTGGGCTGAAGCGGGTTGTCATCGTCTCGTTGGGGCTCGCGGCATTATTGTTTTTGTTTCCGAAAATTCCGGTTGCGGGTGTTTCGGCGGTGTTGTTGTTTAATATGACCATGCCGATCACGCTTTGGGCGATGGCAAAGATCATGCCCGGCGCAAAGGGATTCGCTTTTGGGTTGCTGACGTTTGCGCTGTTTCTCGGATTTTTGCCGGTGTATCTCGGGGTTTGCGTTCCGCAAAGCGCGGCATGGATCTTTGCACCGCTCGCTGCTGTGTCTCTTGTTCTTCTTTGGGCAGGATTAAAGAGGGCAAAGCTGTGAGTCGGGCGATGTTGGCTTCGTTGGGAATTTCGCTTTTATTGACCCTTGTTTTTGAAACGGTTTTTTTCTTTCTTACAGGTAAACGCGACAAAAAAGACATGCTGCTATTGGTGATGGTCAATATCCTCACCAACCCCTTGGTTGTGCTGCTCTATTGGTTGACGGTATTGCGCTGGGAGGTAAATTCTGTTATAATCATCCCATTGGAAGTTTTTGCTGTATTGACCGAGGGTTATTATTACAAAAAATACGGTCATAGTTTTAAACATCCTTATTTTTTCTCCCTTGCCGCAAACGTTTTTTCGTTCGGCGCGGGATTATTGTTTGAATGGTTGATATAGGAGAGATACGATGAAAACAATACGCATTTTTCTTTTAGTTCTGGTGTGTTTTTTGCTGATTCCTTCCGTTGTCGCGCATGCGGATGTGATCATTGAACCGGAAAACGAGTTTTATGAAGAGTACAAAAGTGAAATTATCTATTTAGGCCGCAGCTTTATTGCAAACGGGAAAGACGGGTTTGCGGCTGTGAGAGAAGCGCCGGGAGCAAAGAGCGAAACAGGCCGACTTCAAAACGGTGAAAAAACATATTTTCAGTATTCGTGCCTGTATGACGGTGATTACTGGGGTTACTCATTAGTGCTTCAGGGTTGGATTCAAACGGACCAGCTTTTGGTGCTGTATGATTATGTTGCTTTTGAAGAAGAGCACTTTAATGAATTGTATCTCTATAAAGGCGATTACGGAAAAATAAAAGAGACCCGCTCGGCCATCGCGTGGCCGTGGCCGGGCGCCGATGCTCCCTTATGGACGATTGAAGATATCGATATGGAGTATTTCTACATTATTTATGCTTACAAAGATTCACAGGGGCGAGAGTGGGCGTTTGCAGAATCGAACGACTATGGGTACATGTGGATTTGCCTGAGCGATCTGATGAACAGCGATATTCCCGCTTTTAATCCGGCTCCGGAGCCGACGAAGTGGGTTCCGGAAAGAAAATATGTCGTTACGAAAATAGAGCCTACCGATAATACCGCCTCCGAGGATTCCACAGAGACCGGGGTTTCCACAGAGAGTACCGATAATACCGCCTCTGTAGTTTACCGCAAGTAACACCTCCGTGGATTCCACAGCCAATATTTACGTCTCCGTGGATTCCTCAAAGTATACCGATATTAAAGTTTCCGAGAATTCGACGCTCTGGTTGATTGTCGTGCTGGTGGCGGTATTGGTTGCCGGTACGGCGGTGTTGATCAAGGTGTTTTGGAAACCGAAAAAGAATGAAAACAAGGAATAGGGCATACAGGAATAATATTTATGACAGGTTTTTATTCTTATCTCACTTGCCGCCAACGCTTTTTCGTTTGGGGTGGGGCTGCTGATTGAATGGTTATTTAGGAGGAAACGAATGATGAAAGTCAAACGCATTTTAATCTTAATAGGCATTTGCCTTCTGCTGTTTCCTTCTCTCACTTTGAATGCGGATGTGATCATTGAACCGGAAAACGAGTTTTATGAAGAGTACAAAAGTGAAATTATCTATTTAGGCCGCAGCTTTATTGCAAACGGGAAAGACGGGTTTGCGGCTGTGAGAGAAGCGCCGGGAGCAAAGAGCGAAACAGGCCGACTTCAAAACGGTGAAAAAACATATTTTCAGTATTCGTGCCTGTATGACGGTGATTACTGGGGTTACTCATTAGTGCTTCAGGGTTGGATTCAAACGGACCAGCTTTTGGTGCTGTATGATTATGTTGCTTTTGAAGAAGAGCACTTTAATGAATTGTATCTCTATAAAGGCGATTACGGAAAAATAAAAGAGACCCGCTCGGCCATCGCATGGCCGTGGCCGGGAGCCGATGCTCCGTTATGGACGATTGAAGATATCGATACGGAGCATTTCAATGTTGATTATGCTTATACAGATTCACAGGGGCGCGAGTGGGGATTTGTAACGAATTTCACCAGCAGCAGGAATATTTGGGTTTGCCTGAGCGAGCCGCTGAACAGCGATTTTCCCGCTTTTAATCCGAAACCTGAGCCGACGAAGTGGGTAACGGAAACCAAACATACCGATATCAACGCCCCCGGGGATTCGATGCTTTGGTTGATTGTCGTGTTGGTGGCGGCAGTGGTCGTCGGTACGGCGGTGTTGATCAGGGTGTTTTGGAAACCGAAAAAAATCGAACAGGCAGGGGAACGCAAATGATGAAACGGTTTTTCGGAATTCTTTTCGCGATTATTTTTATATTATCATTATCATTAACTCTAAACGCCGATGCGGTGTGGGGGAATGAATTCTTTTATGCGAACGAAGATAAGACCGAAGACCGTGGCGGGAATTTTATCGTCAACAGCCCATCGGGTTATGTGATTCCCAATGATGAACCCGGTTCGGGAAAAGCGATATCATCGAACAAGGCATACAAGAATAATATTTACGGACAGGTTTTTGAGACATGGGAATACGGCATCTTTGTATTTGAAAACGGAAAATATTGTGCGATAGATGCAATATACCTTTATAATGGGGAATACTGGGGCGTTATGTATCCCAATCATGGATATCAACCCCCCGGCTGGGTTTTGATGAGCGATCTTTCAGTGACCTACGAAAACACGGATTTTGAAAAAGAAAATGAGAACACTTTTTATACATATACCGGCAGTTATGATGCTGTTTTATCGACTGAAAAAATAGTGTTATGGGAATGGCCCGGTTCTGACAGAGAAAAATATGTCATAGAAGATGAATATACTATAAAACATTTCACAGATGAGGTTGATTTTGCATATAAGGACAGCGAAGGGCGCGAATGGGGCAAAGTTTTAGGACAATGGATTTGTTTAAACGATCCGGGAAATAAAACCGATATACCATCGTTTTTCCCTGCTCCGAAACCGATAAAATGGTCATATGACGGGAGTCGCGATTGGACAAAAGAGGCGACGATATGGCCGTCTGCCGAGCCCACGACAGAAGTGATCACTGCTGCCAGAATCGGAAAGCCCCCCGCTGATTCTTCGAAATTATCCTCAGCTGATGAGCAATCCGTTAATTCCACGGATTCATC